>JAKAUH010000997.1 GCA_021818605.1 Planctomycetota bacterium | reverse complement strand
CGCGGGCTACGCGAGCACCGGGCTAACGATGATTCAGCCCGACGAGGTCGGCGTCGTCCGCCGATTCGGAGCCGTACTGCGCGAGCCCTGGGAGCCCGGACTGCACTGGGGCCTGCCGATTGGTCTGGACCGGGTCGACCGGGTGAAGGTCCAGCAGACGCGCACCCTGGCGGTCGGCGCCGATCGAACGGCGGCCGCGCCCCTGGCTCGCGGCGCGGATGCGGCCGAATCCGACTCGTTGACCGGCGACCTGAACCTCGTGGCGGCCGAGGTGCTGGTGCAGTACCGCATCCGCGAGCCGGTCGCGTACCTCTTCCGCGCCGTCGACGTTGAATCGACCCTCCGCGCGATCGCCGAGGCCGCAACGGCCCGGGCGCTCTCGCACCGAGGGATCGACGAGCTCCTCACCACCGGCCGCGCCGCGCTGGCCGACGGCCTGGCACGCTCGATCCAGCAGCAGGCCGAGTCGAGCGGCCTGGGAGTCTTGGTCGTCGCCGTGCGGCTGGGCCGCGTGGCGCCGCCTCCGGCCGTGGCGCCGGCGTTCGCCGACGCCGCGCGGGCGCGCAGCGACCGCCGCCAGGCCGTCACCCGCGCCGAGGAATACCGCGACCGCACCCGGGCTGAGGCCGCGGGACGCGCCGTCGAGATCGCCGATGCCGCCGCGGGCCGCGTCGACCGCCTCGTCCAGCCAGCGAAGGGCGAGGCCGAGCGGTTCACCCGTGTCCTCGCCGAAACACGCAAGGCACCCGACTCCACCCGCCGCCGCCTGTTACTCGAGTCACTCGCCGAGTTGCTCCCACGCTTCCGCCGCAAGGTCATCATCGCGCCGGGCCAGGACCTCGATATCGGCCTGCTCGACGACGGCCCGACCAGGCCAACGGGATCCGAGGCCCGACCCGCCACGTCCCGAGCGCCGGCGATTCCCGAGGAAGGAGGCCTGCGATGAAGCGCGTCGCCAGCGCCGTTGTGGCCGTCGCCATCATGGCCGCGGTTCTGTGGCTCGCGCGGCAGCGGAATCGTTTCGCGGTCGCCCCCGCGCCGGCGGCGTCGCCCGGCGGAACGTCAGGTCCCAACCTGGCCGGCGCCTCCGAACGGGTCGAAGACCTGCTCGCCGCCGCCGCGCGCGGCGACGTTGATGCCTACCTCGCCGCCTTCTCAGGCCCGGCCCGCGCCCGGCTCCAGCAGCAGGCCGACGAACGCGGCCGATCGGCGCTGGCCGACGAGCTGCGCCGGACGGCCCGGGCGCGGAAGAGCCACGCCACCTTTGAGCCCGAGCCTGACGAGAGCGGAGCTGCCGGCAGCGGGGCACGCGTCACGGTTGAAGCAGCATTCGCCGATCACGTCGAGCGGCAGACGTTCCGGCTCGTGCGTGAGGGCCCGGGCTGGTCGATCGCCGACGTCGAGACCGCCCGTGACCACGTACCACCGAACATCCCCGGCGCGACCGCCACGTACCAGGAACCGGAAGGGCCACCGGTGCCGCTCGCCGTCGATGCCTCGGCCTCGAGCAGTGACGAAACTTCCCAGGAACCCTGATATCGGAGACGACCCCCATGTCGAAGCCCCGACTGATCGCCGCCGTCGCCACGACGCTCGCCGTCGTCGCGGGACTCTCCGCCTCGAGCGCACGCCAGGCCCCGGGCGCCTCGCCGTCCCGACCGCTCGATCCGAGCATCACCGCCGTCCGGCTGATGCTGGGCATCGGCGACCGGACGGCGCAGGACTGGAGCGGGCGCGTCCGCGTCGACAGGGGCTCGGTTGTCGCCGTCGAGGGCGTCCGGTTCCGCGAGGAGGACGAGGTCAACGGCGCCGACTCGTGGAAGACGCGGAGCTGCGTGGTCCGCCGGGTCGCCACCGGGAAGGCCGCGATTAAGAAGGCGGCGATGAGGAAGGCCGCCGGTCAGCGACAGAGCGGACCCAGTTCTTTTGGGGCATCCGTGTTCCCCAACGCTGTTGTCGTCTCGATCAAAAACGCCGCCAGCGCGACGCTCTCGGTCGAAACCGCGCAGGGCAACTTCCAGGTCGCCGTCGATCGGCTGGCCGACGGCGCGACGGTCGACCTGCTGGACGGCCGCGCGTCGGCCCAGCGCGTCTTCCCGCATGCCCCGCTCGTCGAGGGCCCGCTCCAGCAGGACTTCCCGGCCGCCGTCGCCGACGGCGGGAACGGCGCGTGGGTCGTCTACGTCGAGCACCTGCCATTTGGCCACGACACCCTGCCGGCGTTCACCGAGCGCCCCAAACAGTTCGCCGAGTTCCACCCGCAGGGCGGCGGCGACCGGGTCCGCCTCGTCCACTTCCGCCCCGGCCAGACCGACACGTCCTCCGAGCTGACCAGGGGGAATCACGACGTCTGGCACCCGGCCATCGCCCGCGCGGGCGACGGCAGCCTCGTCGTCGCCTGGACCGAGAAACACGGCGATGACTGGGACATCTTCGCCCGCCGACTCGATTCGACAACCCTGGCCGCGATCTCCGAGGGCTGGCTGGTCGAGCGCCCCGGCGCCGACGCCGAGGTCGTGCTGGCCACCGCCCGCGACGGCACAGTCTGGGCGGCCTGGCAGGCGTGGGACGGCAAGCAGGCCGACATCCTGCTGGCGCCGATCGACCGGGACGGCAAGCTCGCCTCGAAACTCATCAACGTCAGCGAGACGCCCGCGAACGAGTGGGCCCCCAGCATCGCCGCCGACAACGCCGGCCGGGTCCACGTCGCTTTCGACAGCTACGCATCGGGGAATTACGACGTGATCGTCAGCTCGCGCCAGGCCGACGGTACGCTCGCCCCGGCCATCAAGGTCGCCGCGACATCGGCCTACGAGGCCCGACCCACGATCGCCGCGGATCCGACCGGCCGCGTGTGGGTCGCCTATGAGGAACGGACGGAGAACTGGGGCAAGGACGCCGTCAACCTGGTCCAGGGGCCGGGATCGAGCCTCTACCGCGAGGCGAAGGTGGTGGTCGCCTGCGTCGACGGCGGCCGCATCCTTCACACCGCCGACCCGGTCGAGCACGCCGACGGTCCGGTCCGTCGCATGAACGCCTTCCCGCGCATCGCCATCGACCGCGACGGCCGTCCCTGGCTGGCGTTCCGCCACCGGCAGGAGGCCATCTGGGGCAACAACGCCGTGATGGTCGTCGGCGGCGTCTGGATCGAGTACGCCACGTCGCTCTCGGCCTCGGGCTGGGCGCCACCCCGGCCGCTCACCCGCAGCGACGGCACGCTCGACGGTCGCCCCGCTCTCGTTCAGCCGCAGGGAGCGCCCCTGCTGGCCTTCTACAGCACGGATGGCCGCCTGCGCCGTGAGCGGCTCTTTAGCGCGGACCGAGCACGTCGGTACAACACCAATCAGGGCACGATGCCCGAGACTTTTAATGTCGACCTCGAGGTCTCGGCGCTCGTGGCACCAATGGGACCGTACGAGGCACCCCACCTGAGTGAAAACGGACCCATCGCCGATCCTGCTCCCGTCGTCCATCCCCAGGAGGCCGAGGACATGAACCGAATGCGCGCCTACCGGGTCGAGGCCGCGGGCAAGACGTACCGACTGCTCCGTGGCGAGTTCCACCGCCATTCCGAGGTTTCGGCCGACGGCGGCGCCGACGGCGCGCTCGAGGACCTCTGGCGCTACGCGATCGACGCCGCGGGCCTCGAGTGGATCGGCGACGGCGACCATGACAACGGCGGCGGCAAGGAATACACCTGGTGGCTGGTGCAGAAGACCACCGACCTGTATACCCACTCGCCGGCATTCACGCCGATGTACTGCTACGAGCGCAGCAATGCCTACCCCCACGGCCACCGCAACGTCATGTTCGCCCACCGAGGCGTGCGCACGCTGCCCCGCCTGGTCGGCCCGCGCGGTGTCGAGGACGCCGACACGCTGATGCTGTACGACTACCTCAAGGAGCACAACGGCATCTGCGCCTCGCACACCTCGGCCACCGGCATGGGAACCGACTGGCGCGACACCAATCCCCGGTTCGAGCCAATGGTCGAGATCTACCAGGGCCACCGCCAGTCGTACGAGTACCTGGGCGCGCCCCGAGGCGCCCGACGGCCGGGCGAGTCGGTCGGCGGCTGGCGGCCGCTCGGCATGGTCTGGAACGCGCTGGCACTTCAGTACCGCATCGGCTTCCAGGCCTCCAGCGATCACATCTCGACCCACATCAGCTACGCCGTCGTCCTCGCCGAGGACACCACCCGCGACGCCATCCTTGACGCCTTCCGCAAGCGGCACTGCTACGCCGCCACCGACAACATCATCATGGACGTTCGCTCGGGCGAGCACCTCATGGGCGACGAGTTCCGCTCCGACGGGCCCGTCAAGCTCCAGGTCCGCATCGAGGGCACCCAACCCATCGCCCGCGTCGACATCATCAAGGACTTCCGCTACGCCTACTCCACCGAGCCGAAGTCCCAGCGCGTGTCGTTTCAGTGGACCGACGACGAGACCGGGCGCCCCGCCGGGCTGAGCTGGTACTACGTTCGCGCCGTCCAGGACGACGGTCAGCTCGCCTGGGCCAGCCCGATCTGGGTCCACCTGCCCGCCACGGCTCCGGCAGCGGAAGGGCACTAACCCCGCGACCCGTCACCGACCTCGTCGCGACCCGCTTGACCGGTCCTGGTCGAACTGTTACAATTTGTAGCGTTACAAGTCATGGCGGAGGACGAGATGGCCCGTGAGCGGCGGACGCGGAGGGCGCTGAGCCCGCTGGAGGACACGGTGATGCAGGTCATCTGGGAGCGGGGGCCGAGCACGGCGGAGGAGATCCGCGCGGTGCTGGCTCGCAAGGCCCCGATGAAGGACTCGACCGCGCGGACGATCCTGCGGCGGCTGGAGGACAAGGGGTATCTGACGCACGCCGTGTCGAGGCGGACGTACGTCTACCGCGAGCGCGTTCCGGCGGCGCGGGCGGCCAATCAGGCCGTGCGCCAGGTGATCGACCGGCTCTGCGGCGGCTCGGTCGAGCGGCTGCTCCTGGGCATGGTCGACGACCGGATGATCTCGCCCGAGCAGCTCGAGGAGCTGGCGCGCAAGGTGGCGCAGGCGGAGGAACTCGAGAAACAGGAGCCCCGATCATGAGCGACGTCTCGACGGTCGGCATTGCGGCGCTGGGCCTCCTCGCCGAGGCCTCGGGTCGGTCGGTCCTGCTGGCCCTGGTGGTCGGCCTGGTCCTCGTTGTCCTCCGCGTGCGCAGCGTGACGGCGAGGCATGCGGCGTGGTCGGCCGTGCTCGGCGCGATGCTCGCGTTGCCGGTGCTGGCGGGGCTGCTGCCTCGGCTGGGAATCGGCGTGTTGCCGGCGGAGCCGGGCGTGCCGCGAGCTGATCGGGCGGTGGTGGTTGCTCCGCGCGCTCCGGAGATCGCATCGGCGCCGAGGATCGAGAGTCCGATGCCGCCGATCGGCGCGCATCAACCAGTCGGCGCTGCTTCGCAGTCGAGACCGCCGTCTGACTCAGTTCGTCTGCCGTGGCCAGTGTGGGGGCCTTGGGTCTACCTGGCGGGCGTCGCGGTGATGCTGGGCCGGCTGGCGCTGGGATTCGCGCTCTGCCGGCGGATGGTCGCGGCTTGCGGTCCGACGGACAATTCCGATACGAAGGACGTGCCGGGGTGCCCTGCGCTCGCGGGTCGGATCCGTCGGGCGGGCGTCGTCGTCCAGACCTGCCGTGCGACATCGGTCCCGCTCACGGTCGGCTGGCTCCGGCGCCGGATCCTTCTGCCCGACGGCTGGCGCGACTGGGACCCGGCCCGGCTCGATGCGGCGCTCGCTCACGAGCTGGCTCACGTCGAGCGCCGCGACACACTCATCACCCTGATCGGCGCGATCAACGTGTGCGTCTACTGGTTCCATCCGCTGGCCTGGCTGCTGCGCAAGCGGCTCACGAGCCTGGCCGAGCACGCCTGCGACGACCTGGCCGTCTCGTGGACCGGCCAGCGCGCTCAGTACGCCCGGCACCTGCTCGACTTCGCCCGCGGCCTCGCGGGCGAACGCGCCCGGCTGGCCGGAGTGCCGGCCCTCTCGATGGCCGACGGCGGCGATCTCCGCTCGCGGATCGGCGCGATCCTCGATCGCGATCGGCGCGCCTCGCGCCCGCTCGGCCGGAGGCAGGTCATCGGCATCGCCCTCGCCGGCGCGCTGGTCGTTCTGCCGCTGGCGACCGTCGAGCTCCAGCGCCGTGTGAGAGCCGCGAGCGTCGAGACGCCCGTCGCCGATCAGGACGAGAGGAACGCGGTGAACACCGCGGACACCCGGGTGCTGCACGGGATCGTGCTCGGCCCGGACGGACGCCCGTTCGTCGGCGCGCGGCTGTTCGTCCCGTACGAGAACAGCCGAGGCCATGCCTACCTTGACAGGGCGATGAGCGGACCCGACGGCCGTTTCCGCTTCACTGTCACGCGCGGCGAGTTCCGCGACGTCTCCTATGAACCGCTCAGAAATCTCCACGTCGTCGCCTGGTCTCGTGGACTGGGCATCGGCTGGGACCATGTCGGCCAGGTCGACGGCCAGCCCGCACCTGATCGTGACCTGACGTTGCGACTCGTCAACGACGTCCCAGTCGAGGGCCGGATTCTGACGCTTGAAGGAAAACCGGTCGCCGGCGCGCGGATCAAGATCGACTTCATCCAGTGCTTCCGCGGTGGCGACATGACCGAGGCACTCCAGGCCATTCGAAACGGTGCCGCGCCGACGACGACCAGCGACCTGGGGTTCGGCCCGCCTCCCGGCCAGCCGGAGCCAACCACCACCGACGATCAGGGCCGGTTCCGCATCACAGGCGCAGGCGGCGAGCGACTGCTCCGTCTCGGCGTCGAGGGGCCGGGCATCGAGTCGAACAGCGTGCACGTCGCGACGCGCCGTCCGGAACCGAACGGCTCGAAGGTCCTCGCTCGCTACCCCACAGGGCTTGCACTCTACGCCGCGCACTTCGAGCACTTCGCCCGGCCCTCGCGGCTCATCCGGGGCGTCGTCCGCGAAAAGGGCACCGGCCAACCGGTCGCGGGCGCTCTCGTCTGGGCACCGAATTCAAGCCTGGACCGGCCCCGAACCGACGCCCAGGGACGCTATGTGCTGACGGGCTATCCCAGGTCGAAGGACTACACGATCCAGGTCACTCCGGCGGATGGTCAACCCTGCTTCGCCGCCCAGCGCAAGGTCTCCGACACCGCCGGCATCGGGCCGCTCATAATCGACTTCGAGCTGGTTCGCGGCATTCTCGTCCGCGGGCGGCTGACCGATGGCGAGACGGGCCAGCCCCACAAGGGCGAGGTGCAATACTACCCCGTTCAAACCAACTCGAGGGCCGACGACCTCGGTTTTCCCGTCTACTTCCATTCCGCCGCACGATGCATCTCCGACGACCAGGGCAACTACGCCGTGCCCGTTCTGCCCGGCCCCGGACTGCTGGCGGCCGCGGCCTGGGGCGGTCAGCACGACCGCTACCGCCTGGCCCGGATCGACCGCGACGAGCTGAAGCGCATCGCACCCAACGCTCCCGCGGCGAACATCAACATCATGGCCCCCGTCGCGCCGGGCGGTCCGTTGCTGATTTCCAACTTCAACGAGATCCGGCTGATCCGCCCCGGCGACAACGAGGCCGGACCGATCCGCCAGGACATCACCCTCCGCGTGGGCCGGACAATCGCGGCTCGCGTCATCGGTCCGAACGGCAAGCCGATCGCTGGCGCCCGAATCCTCGGAGCGACCTCGCACGCATTCGACATGGTCAGCGCCAACGCCGCGGGCGAGTTCAGGATTGTCGCGCTCGACCCCGATCGCAAGCGGAACCTCAACATCAGCGAGCCCACAGGCAAGCTGGGCCTCTTTACCGCGATCGCGGGCGACGTCGCCGGGCCGTTGACAATCCACCTTCAGCCGACCGGGTCCGCCACCGGGCGGATCGTCGACGAGGCTGGCCAGCCGTATCGCAATCGCCCGATCGTCTTCCAGCGCGAGGGCTACAGCGGGCCGGGCGACCTGGCGACGCGGACCGATGATCAGGGCGTGTTCCAAATCAAGGGTCTGGTCCCCGGTCAGCCCTATCGGCCGGGCGCACCGTCGGGAACAGGCCCTGGACCGAGATTCGACGTCGTGAAGGTCGCCCCAGGTGAGGAGAAGGACCTGGGCCTGGCCCGGGTCCAGCCGTAGCGCACTCCTCGACGCAACGGCGCTCAACCACCGGTCGCCCCGCGCGGGGCCGAGGCCGCCAGCACTGAGGCCAGCTCATCCAGGTTCACGGGCTTGATGAAATGGTGATCGAAACCCGCGTCGAGAGCCTGGCGCCTCGCCTCGGTGCCTCCATAGCCGGTGAGCGCGACGAGCGTCGGGCAGGCGTTGCCCGCCTGCTCGCGGATCCGGGCGGCGACCTGGTAGCCGTCCATCCCCGGCAGGCCGATGTCGAGGACCACCGCGTCCGGCCGCCACTCGGCGGCCATCGCGATCGACTGGGGACCGTCGAGGGCGTGGCGCGTGTCGAAACCGCGCAGTCCGAGGATCATTGCCAGCGTCTTGACACTGTCGCTGTTGTCGTCGACCAGAAGCACACGGAGCCGGGGCGATGGGCCGGCCACACTGTCCGATGGGCCTGCGACCGATCCGGCCGGCGCCTCGGCCTGGACGGGCAGTCGAACGATGAACTCGCTGCCACGCCCCGGTCCCTCGCTGAACACGGAGATCGTGCCGCCATGCAGCTCGGTCAGCCGGCGGACGAGCGTCAGCCCGATGCCCAGCCCGCCCTGCGAGCGATCGAGCGAACGATCGGCCTGGACGAACAGGTCGAAGACACATCGCTGCATCTCGGGCGTGATCCCGATCCCCGTGTCCCGAACGGTGAGGACCGCCTCGTTCCCCCGTCGCACCAGGGCGACGGCGACCCGCCCTCCCGGCTCGGTGTACTTCGCGGCGTTGTTCAGCAGGTTCGTGACGATCTGCTCCAGCCGGGTCGGATCGCCGTCCATCGGCAGCGCGTCGAGACAGAGCGCCGCCGCGAACTCGTGCCGGCGAGCCTCCATCTGGGGCCGGGTCGACTCGATGGCGTGCGCCACGATCGGGCGGAATTCCAGGGGCTGCCGGCGGAGCTCGATCGTGCCACGCGTGATCCGCGACAGGTCGAGCAGATCCTCGACCAGGCGGGACATGTGACGAACCTGGCGCCGGGCGATCTCGAGCGCCTCGGTCGCCAGGTCGGGCGGCAGCTCGGGGGTCGCGATCAGCTCGAGCGCGTGCGCCAGCGGCGCGAGCGGATTGCGCAGCTCATGCCCGAGCATCGCCAGGAACTCGTCCTTGCGGCGGTCGTCCTCCTGCAACCGGTGGGCCTGCGCCAGGAGCTGCACCTCCAGCCGCTTGAGCCCGGTGATGTCCGTTGCCAGGCAGAGCGCGCCGCGAACGGCGCCGGACGCGTCGCGGATCGGGTCCATGCTCACGCGCAGCCACAGCGCGCCGTGCTCAACGTCGCGCGACGACCGCTCGCCGGATGCGAGCATCCGCTCGAAGATCGCCCGCGCCGGCTCGTCGCCACCGAGGATCGCCGGCACGCCGTGGCCGACCAGTTCGCTCCAGGGCCGGCCAAGGAGTCGCTCGAGCGTCCGATTGACCTGCACCACCCGGCCCTCGCCGTCGAGCAGCATCACGCCGTCACTGATCGTGTCGAACGTCGTCTGCCACTGCCGGGCCGACAGCTCGGCTGCGTCCTCGGCGCGCCGGGCCCGCAGGAGCGCCCGCACGGTGGCCAGCAGCTCCAGAGGCTCGGCCACGCTGGTGAGATAGCCGTCGGCCCCGCTTTCCAGCCCCTGGACCTTGTCCTCGATGTCGACGAACGTGCTCGAGACGTGAAGCACCGGGATGCCGCGCGTCGCCGGGTCCGACTTGATCCGACGGCAGACCTCGAATCCGTCCACATCCGGCAGCTTGACGTCCAGGACGACCAGGTCCGGCCGGGTCAGCGACCGCCGCAGCGCCTCCGCTCCCGAACTGGCCTCCTCGACAACGTACCCCGCGCGGCGAAGGGTCCGGCCGAGCAGGTAGCGCTTCGGCTCGTCGTCATCGACCAGAAGGATCCTCGTCGGTGTCGGCTCGCTCATCGCATCGACTCCTACCCGGTCCCCCGACCGCCGCGCGGGTCGAGCCGCGCCAGGCAATCGCGGAGCACGGCGGCCACGTCGTCCTGTCCCAGCGCGCTCTTCTCCAGCACGGCGGCCACCCGGCCGCGCAGCAGGCCGCGCTCGCTCTCGTCGAGAGACCTGGAAGTATGAATAATCACCGGGATGCCGCGATAGCCCGGTTCGGCCTCGAGGTGGTCAAGCACCTGGAGGCCGGTCATGTCGGGCAACCCCAGGTCGAGGATCATCAGGTCCGGCCGGTCGGCCCGCGCGAGGCTGAGCGCCTCGGCGCCGCTCGCCGCCTCGGCGACCACCAGAGCCCCCAGCTTCAGCAGGGTCGATCGGATCGCGTACCGCGCATCTTCGCGGTCGTCCACGATCAGGACCCGCGACGGCATCCGCAGACCGGCCGTCGTCGCATCGCCGCGCGCCAGGACGGGCTCGGCTGCCGTCGCATCGTCCTCGGCTGGCCGATAGACCCGCGGGATCGTCACCGCGAAGGTCGAGCCAACGCCCGGCCGGCTCTCCACGTTGACGAACCCGCCCAGCACCTCGGCGAGCTTCCGCGCCAGCGGCAGGCCAAGACCGGTCCCCTTGGTCCGTACCTGGAGCGGGTTCTCGACCTGACCGTACTCCTCGAAGACGCGCGGCAGGTCGTCGGTCGCGATGCCGATCCCGGTGTCGGCCACGGCGATCGAGAATCGATCCTTCGCCTCGGCGCGGGCCGACACCCGGATCTCGCCCGCCTCGGTGAACTTCACGGCGTTCGACAGGAAGTTCCGCAGGATCTGGGTGAGCTTCCCC
>JAKAUH010001021.1 GCA_021818605.1 Planctomycetota bacterium | reverse complement strand
GGGCCGGCGAGGTCGGCTTTCTTCTCGGCGTACATGGACCCGCCCTGGTCGTCGGGTCCCGCCGGTGGGAGGATAAAGGCCCCGTCAATCAACGTCCACACCGCGCCCGCCGGTCGGGGGCGCCTCCCGCCGACGCTCGCGAGATCGGGACGATCGCTCAGAGCGTCGCGAGCGCTTCGTTGGCGACGTGGATCGCCGTCTCCTCTCCGCGCGGGAGAGGGGTACCGTCCCGCCGTTCGCCGAAAACGGCGCAGACAGCACCCGCGCGCAACCCGTAGACGCCGGCGATCGTGAGCAGCGTCGCCGTCTCCATCTCGACGTTCAGGAATCCCAGCCGGCGCAGACGCTCGCGGGCGTCGCGGAGGTCCGGGGGAAGGTACCCCCCAAACCCGGGCCGTCCCTGTTCGAGGTAGAACGTGTCGACCGACGCGGTGGCACCGACGTGGAACCGGGCCCGGTGCCGGGTCGCGGCACTCTCGAGCGCTCGCACGATCTCGGGGCTCGCGACCGCCGGATACCCCGGGGGAGCGTACGCCCGACTCGCCCCGTCGAACCGACCGCTCGCGGACGTGATCACGAGGTCGCCCGCGCGGACGGACGGGGCGACCGCCCCCGAGCTTCCCACGCGAAGGAGGGTCGTCGCCCCGAGGCGGGCGAGCTCCTCGACGGCGATCGCCATCGCGGGGCCACCGATGCCGGTGCTGACGACGCCGAGCGGCACCCCTCGGAACCTACCGGCGTAGCTCGAGAATTCCCGGTGCCCCGCGAGCGCGGCGGGCGAGCTCCAGGACTCCGCGACCCTTCGCGCCCGGGCGGGGTCGCCCGTGAGCAGGACCCGTTCCGGCATCATGCCCGGCCGGATGCCCAAGTGGTAGGTCGCCCGCCCGGGAGGAGACATGCCCGGGCTCCGCGGACGGGCCACGGAGGTGCGAGGTCTTCCGGCAACTTACGGGTTGTGTCTACCCCGATCGACCGGGGCCGGCGGGGCGAGTGCCGCCCGGCCCCTTCTCCGGGGGAGCGACCGGCCTTCGGAGGTGCCGACACGTGCCTCCAGGGTCAAGGGAGGAGCGCAGGGCCCCATCGCCTCGCAGGGCGTGTCGCGGATCGGACCACTCGCGCCCGCGAGGCAAAACCGTCCCGTGGTCGCCCGAGAAGCGGCCGGACCGGCAGCCGTCGACTCGGGCCAGAGCGCCGGGCGGGTGACCTCAAGCGGACGCGATTCGGGCCCCCCTCGCGACCGTCGGGACCGCCACGGTCCCCCCCGCTCCGACCCAAAGCTTCTCCTCGTCCGGCGGTTCCTCCCGCTCCAGGTTTCGGGGTCGAGGGACGGTCATGGTCGACTGGTTCAACATCACACTCTGGTCCGTCGGGGGAACGTGGGCGCTCGTGGTCGGCACCCTGGCCGTGATGTACTGGCAGACCCGGGAGGCGCAGCGACTCAACTCGGCGAACGCCGTGATGGCGCTCAGGGAACGGTTCGACGGACAACGGATGCGGGCGGCCCGCCGGCATCTCGCGGACCGACTCCTGCGGCAAGCGCACGACGACATCGCTAACGTCGAGGTTGTCTCGTTCTTCGAGCTCGTGGGCGCGCTCACCCACCGGAAGGTCCTCGACCAAGACCTTGTCTGGGAGGCGTTCGGTACGTGGGTCGAAGGGTACTACACCGCTTTGCGCAAGCCGGTCGATATGATCGCGCAGTTGCGGACCACGTTGCACGACCCGCTCGTCTTTCACGAGTTCGAGTGGCTCTACGACCACCTCGTAGCCATCGACCGAAAGCGGCTCGGCCCGGAGGTGTTCGCGCAGACCGAGACCGCGGACACGGTCACCGGGCTCCTGCGACGCGAGGTCGCCCTCGAAGCGATTTAGGCGCGATCGGGGCCGCCGGTGGACCCCCGGCGGCGATCGGTCGAAGCCGCCCGCCAAAGTCGCTCCCCGGAGCGCCGCGCCCGTCAAGTCGGTTCGACACCGAGATTAACGGTCCTGACCTGCATGGGATCTGCGGTCGATTCCGTATGGCGACCGGTCGCTCCGGCTCGGAGATGCTGCAAGACCGCCAAGAGGCGGGGGAGCGCCTTGCGGCCCGGCTCCTCGGGTACCGGGACCAGCGTCCCGTGGTGCTGGCCCTCCCCCGGGGAGGTGTGCCGGTCGCGGACGAGATTGCGCGCCGACTCGGGGTTCCGCTCGACGTGCTGATCGTCCGCAAGGTCGGGGCGCCGTCGAATCCCGAATACGGTCTCGGCGCCCTGGTCGAGGACGGTACGCGCTACCTCGACGAGGACCGCGTGCGCGCGGCGGGCTACACACTTCGCGACCTCGAGCCGACGATCGCCGAGGAGCTTGAGGAGATCCGACGCCGGGCCCGGGCCTACCGGGGAGAACGTCCGCGACCCGACCTTCGGGACCGGGTCGTGATCCTCGTGGACGACGGTGTCGCGACCGGTGGCACGTTGCGCGCGGCGATCCGGTCGGTCCGGTCCCAACATCCCCGCCGCGTAGTGGTCGCCCTCGGCGTCAGCCCCCGGGACACCCTGCGTCAGCTCGAGCGCGAGGCGGACGAGGTCGTGGCGGTCCTTGTCCCGGACCTCTTCTTCGCGGTCGGGCAGTGGTACCGCCGGTTCGACCAGGTGAGCGACGAGGAGGTTGAGCGCCGACTCGCCCGCGCGCCCGAGATGCCCTCGACCTCCGCCGCGTGAGGTCGGGTCGGCTCGCGCTCAAGGGCGCTGGCGGAGATGTGAGGGGGGGACGTTGACCACACGCGGACACCACCGGGTCCGGTCGAAGCGGAAGAAGAAGGGCGCGCACAAGACCCGCTGGGCGCTTGAGTTGCTCGAACGACGGGAGACCGACGAAGCGAAGACCGGGACGACCCCCTCTCCCGACTGAGAGATCGCACCGGTCCTTGAGGGGGGAGCGGCCTCCCCACCGGGACGGTCGTCGGACGTCGACGCGTGAGGAGTCGAGTCGATCGGGATGACCAGGAGAGTCTTCGAGCGGCCGAAGACCGTGTCCCTCGCGTTGGGGGTACGGTGAGGTCGGCTCCCAAGCCCTCGAGCCCTTCCGCAATCTGGATCGCGTGCGGGAACCGAGGCGGTCGGATGGGCGTGGGGACGGAGGTCGCTCGACCGGAGTCGCGGGCCGCGCGCTGGCCCGCCCGAGGGATCACGAGGGGCCGGCCCGGCCCGCCGGTCGATGGGGGTCGAAGGAGCGGGAGGGGGTTTCCCCCCCCCGGGAACGGGTTCGTCCGCGGCGCAGCGAGTCGGCTACGGCGCACTCTGGAGGTGGGACGGTACGGTGCTGCCGAGGAAGACGGCCGCCGCTATCCCCGCGAGGAACATGAACACCGGGAACGCGAGCGCCATCGCGCTCACGTACCGCGGCAACGCGAACCTCGCCGAAGTGGCCGGGCCGTCACCCGCCCCGACGGGAGCGAGACGCTGAACCGCACGGCTCCCGAGCCCCCGGGAGCGCTCGGCGGGCGCGCTTGCGGCGCCCGTCCAGAAGGTCGAGCGGGCCGTCGGGTGGTGCAGGAACCGGTCGACCGCGATCGTGGCCGGGAGGGCCGCTATCGCTGCGAGTCCGAACCCGCTGTAGAGGAGCAACATCTCGAGCGGCTCCTTCGTGAGGTTGAGGTGGTAGCCCGAGTAGCCGTAGACGACCGTGACCGCACCCGCCCCCAACGCGAAGAGGCCGGCATATTGCAGCCGGAGCCCATGGTAGGCGACGAACGCGAGCGCGACGAGGACCAGCCCGAAAAGTAGGTAGACGTCGCTGAAGAGGATGTTGTAGCTTCCGGGGAGGGGCCAGACGACCTCGCCCCAGAACCCGAGGAACACGGCGACGAAGCCGAGCCCACCGATCGGGACGGCCGCGCTCTTGAGCGAGTGCAAAAGACCTTCCGGGTCGTTGCGCCGCATCGCAAAGTAGCCGATGAGCGAGACGTAGGTCAGGGTCACCGCGACCAGCAGGAGGGTCGCGATCTCGAACGCGAGAACATCGGTGAACGCCATGGGTCCCTTCCTCTCCGCCCTCCGCTCAGTCGGGCCCTCGACCCGAGACCACTCCCGTTCCGCGACCGCTCGCTCGCCCCCGGCGCTCCGACGTCCGAAGCATGCGGCACCTGGGCCAGCCACTGAGGCGTTGGCTACTTCAATCGGGTCTCAACTGCGGTTAACTCAAACCGGATTGACCTCTCGGAGAACGGTTCCAGCGACCGCTCGGGCCCGGGGGAGTGGGCGGCGAGGTCGAGTGGGAACGGATCTTCACCGACCCGCCATTCCGCGCGGGAGGTGGTCCTGCCCCCGCGGGTCCCTCGAACCGCGCCGAACGTCGGGGCGTGCATCGGGGAGCGGCCGGGCGCTCGGGATCGACCGTCAGGGCTCTCGGGGA
This sequence comes from Planctomycetota bacterium, assembly GCA_021818605.1. Lineage (GTDB taxonomy): Bacteria > Planctomycetota > Planctomycetia > Isosphaerales > Isosphaeraceae > JAKAUH01. The sequence goes on along the minus strand of JAKAUH010001021.1, from coordinate 6,504 downwards.
ACGGACCGCCCGGGCCCGACCGTCCCCGGTTCCCGGGTCGGGACCCCGTCCACGAAGGTCGCGCCGGAACGGGCGACCTAGGGGCCGATGGCAGAGGGAACCACGATGGGGGTGACCTCGACGGGGATGTGGGCCTGCTCGAAGATCACACCGACCGGGCAGGTCTTCAGCGTGAGGCGAAGGGCCGTTTCCACCTCGTTCACGTCGGCCTTCGTATGCACCCGCAGGGTTCCTCGCACCCGGGTAAGGGTCGGGGCCTTCGCGGGGCGTTCGGCCTCGAGGGCGATGCTCATTCCCTGGAACCCCAAGTGGCGCTTGCGGGCGACGAGGGCGAAGATCGTGGTGATACACCCCGCGAGGGAGAGCAGCGCGAGGTCGAGAGCGGAGGGCCCGGCGCTCCGGCCGCCTTCGTCGATGGGCAGGTCCACAACGACCGTGTGCGCCCGGTCGTCCTCGAGCACCGTCTCGAAGCCGCCCTTCCATGTTCCGATCGCCTGCATCGTCGACCCTCTGGGACGGTGAGAGTGCCGGACGCTAAAAACGAGCGGGACCCCGGGCGGTCACGCCCGTCCCGCGCGGCCCTTGGCCGAGGTCTCCCGACGGAGGCGGGGGAAGTTCGCGGGCCAGTCCCGCGGCGGGGTCACTCCCGCCTCGAGCATCTCCTCGAGGAGCCGTCGGACCATCGGCACCGTCCAGGCGCCCCAGACGTCTTCGGAGGTGACGAGCCCGGCATCGGTACGGGCGGCGTTCACGGACGAGGAGGCACTCACCCTGGCTGGTCGAGCCGGGCTGGCTGGGGTGCGTTTGTCGCGCCACTGGCCCTGGAGATTTCTCTTGCACTGGAGTCGTCAAGCCGAATGGCCGGGAGCCTGAAGCCGATGGAGCTCGCGTGTTCCGAGGATCCGTGGGATGCCGCCGTGATCGGAGCCGGGCCGGCCGGTTCGATGGCGGCGCGTGACCTGGCAGCCGCGGGCGCGCGGGTGCTGCTGGTCGATCGGCGGGCGTTTCCGAGGGACAAGGTCTGCGGCGGCTGCCTGAACGGCCAGGCGCTGGCGATCCTGCGATCGGCCGGGCTCGGCGACCTGCCATGGCGGGTCGGCGGCCGTGCGCTGGGATCGTTTCGCCTGGGAGTGGCTCGGCGGTCCGTGCGGCTCGACCTGCCGGCGGGCATGGTGGTGTCGCGTTCGAGATTTGACGCTGAACTGGTTGCGACGGCGGTCGCGGCTGGGGCGACGTTTCTTCCGGGGATCGAGGCCGAGGTCGGGGCGATCGATGGGGCGTTCCGCCGCGTACGGCTGGGCCGCGCGGGGAATGAGAGGACGGTCCGGTCGCGGGTCGTGCTGCTGGCGACGGGCCTGGGCAGTCCGGGCCTTCGCGACGGCCTGACGCCGCGGACGCGGGTCGCCGCGGGCTCGCGGGTCGGCGCGGCGTGTCTCATCGGTCGCGGGGTCGAGCGCTACGAGGCGGGAATGATCCACATGGCCGTGGGGAAGGTTGGATATGTGGGGCTGGTGATTCAGGATGGAGGTGCCCTGCACGTCGCCGCCGCGCTCGATCCGGGCGAATGTCGACGGCTCGGCGGGCCGGGTGCGGCGGCCGCGGAGGTGCTCGCCGAGGCCGGGCTGCCGGCGCTCGACGAGCTGACGACGGCGAGGTGGCGGGGCACGCCCGGCCTGACCTGGCGCACCCGGCCGCTGGCCGACGAGCGGCTGTTCATCCTGGGCGACGCCGCCGGCTATGTCGAGCCGTTCACGGGTGAGGGGATCGCCTGGGCGCTCGCCTCGGCCCGGGCGGTCGCCGGGCCGGCCCTCGATGCGATCGAGCGCTGGGACGTCCGGCTCGTCGGCGAATGGGCGCGCCGTCATGCGCGTGTCGTGGGCCGACGTCAGGCGATTTGCCGCGCGGCCGCCGCGGTCCTGCGCCGGCCGTGGTTGGTGCGTGTGGCCTGCGAGGTCGTGTCGGCCCTGCCGGGTTCCGCTCGTCGGCTCGTCGAGTGCCTCAACGCGCCTCCCTGTTTTCCGGAGATGAGTTGAACATGTCCGCGACGATCGTCGGGATCGGCACTGCCGTGCCTCGTTATCAGATCCTCCAGCAGGATGCCGCGGCGATCGCGCGGGGGTTTGCCTGCGAGACGGCCGAGCAGGAGCGGTTGTTCGCGGCCATGTTCCGCCGCTCTGGAGTCGAGGCCCGGGGAAGCGTCGTGCTGACGGCTCCCGAGGGTGAGTTGGCCGCGCGTCAGTCGTTCTACGGACCGGCGAATCCAACCACCGCACGGCGGATGGAGCGCTACGAGGCTGAGGCCGGGCGGATGGCGGCGGAGTCTGCTGGCAGGGCGATCGCCGACGCACGGATCGAGGCGGACCGGGTCACGCACCTGGTGACGGTCTCGTGCACGGGCTTCGTTGCGCCGGGGGTCGACCAGTTCCTGATGCGAGCGATGGGCCTTCATGCCGACGTTGCGCGAACGCACGTGGGGTTCATGGGCTGTCACGGGCTGGTCAATGGTCTGCGGGTTGCCCAGGCGTTCGTCGAGGCGGACGAATCCGCGTCCGTTTTGCTCTGCTCGGTCGAGCTGTGCAGCCTGCATCTCCAGTACGGCTGGAACTCCGAGCGGATGGTCGCCAACGCGCTGTTCGCCGACGGGGCTGCTTCGCTGGTGATCGCGCGAGGCGAGTTGCCGGCCGCGGCGAGTCGCGTGTGCCCGATCCTGGCACTGGGGTCAACCACGTTTCCGAGGTGCGAGGACGCGATGTCGTGGCGGATCTGCGACCACGGGTTTGTGATGACGCTCTCGCCGCGCGTGCCAGAGGTTGTTGGTCGTGAGGTCCGACCGTGGCTGTCGGCGTGGCTGGCAGGTCGGGGTTATGCGATCGAGTCAATCGGCTCGTGGGCCGTGCATCCGGGCGGTCCGCGGATCCTGTCGGCGGTGGGCGAGGCACTCGGGCTTGAGTCGTCGGCCCTGTGGGCGTCCTCACGGGTGCTGGCCGAGCACGGGAACATGTCCTCCGCGACGATCGCGTTTGTACTGGAGCGTCTCAGGGCCGCCGACGCGCCGGGACCATGGGTCGCGATGGCCTTCGGGCCCGGACTGGCGGTCGAGGTTGCCCTGCTGGGATGAGGCGCGGCGCGCGTGCCTGGATCAAAGGAAAACCCCCACCGCAAGGGTGGGGGTCGATCGATCGATCCCGGTTGTCGGGATGCCAGACGCAGTGGAGAATCAGCGGCGGCCGCCGCCCATCATGCTGCCCATCATGCCGCCCATCATGCCGGAGTAGCCCGAGCCGTTGGACTTTTCGCGCTTCTTGTTGGATTCCTTGATCTCGTGCAGGTAGTTGGCCTCGGTGTCCTTGCGGAATTCATTGGCGAGGTCCTCGATCATGGTGTGGATGGCCATCGAGCCGTCCTGGCGGAGCAACGCGGTCAGCGCGGGCCGCTCGACGGGCGGTCCGGTGATGCCGGTGGGCAGGTTCTGGTAGTCACCGCCATCGATATCGAGCACGAGCTGGTGGGTGCGGAAGTCCATCATCTCGCGCTTCGAGCCCGAGCCGTCGGAGCGGGGGACCTCCACCCGTGCCATGTCACCAATCACGTCGCCGACCCCGGCATCAACCCGACGGGGGACTGTCCAGCCGTCGGTCGGGTTGAAGCTGATGACCTGGAATCGGAGCTTGGCGCCCGACTGGGCGTTCGGGGGCAGGTAGTTGACAGCGTAGGGTTCGATGTCCGGCGGCATCGTGACGATATCGGTCGACTTGCTCCAGGGGCCCTCGAGGTACTTGTCCTTCTTGTTCACGGCTGGCGCGATGTCATCGCGACCGAAGTTGGGGTTGAAGACCACGATCCGCACGCGATAGCGGTAGCTGTTGCCGCGCTCGGCGGTGAAGTCCAGGGCGCGGATCATGACCTGGCTCTCTTCGGACTTCCAGAAATTGCCCGCCGATTCCGACGAGCCCACGCCGGAGCCCATCATGTTCATCATGGACATCTGATTCTGTTGCATGGCGCTCTGCATCGAACCCCGCATCCCGCTGTTGCTCTGCATCATTGCAGCCATCTGGTCCTGCATCATGCCGCGGCCGCCCATCATCCCTGCCATCCCCTTCTGTTCGGGTTCCGGCTCCTTGGGGAGATCGAGCGCCTCCTTGGAGACGAAGCGGGCAACGTGGACCTTCGCCCACAGGCCGGCCTTGAGGAACGGGAGCGGGTCAACCAGGTTGTCGGGGCGGACCTTCTCCGGAGCCAGCTCCTCCTCGGCGTAGGGGAGGTTGTCGAGGATATCGAGGTTCTTGCCTTCATCCACATCCTCCCAGGCGGACCAGGTGCCATCCTCCTGGAGAGTGCGGCGCTGAAGGTCGAGACGGGCGTAGTTGGGGTGGGCGATGTTGGCATTCTTGAGGGCTGCGCGGTAGTTCTCGAGCAACTTGACGTGGTCGAGGACGCCCGTGATGGCCACCCAGCGATAGCCCTTGGTGATCTCCTTGAACGGGCCGGTATCGGACTTGTTGGCCTCGCTATCTTCCTTGTCGTCCTTGACTGCCTCGAGACCGCCGCCAGCCAGCGTGTTCGCGATCTGGCGCGTCTTCCGCAAATTCTCTTCCTTCTCCTCGCGTGCGATCTCGACCTTGCTCTTTTTCTTCTTCTTCTTCCGCTGCCCGCCCATCATGCCGCCCATCATGCCGCCGCCCATTCCACCCATTCCGCCCTTGCGGCGCTTGTGGACCTTGCCGTACTTTTTCTTCTTGGGCTCGTCGGACTTGTCGCCGGAGGTATCCGGGATCTTGTTGCCCTCCTCATCAAGCTCATAGATCAACAGGCCGCCGCGGCCGGGATAGGCGTAGAGCTCATTGATCGCGATCAGTTCGGGCTGCTCGCGAATCAGGCCGGCGCCGGGCTCAGGTGAGACCCATTCTCGCTTGGGCTTGTAGACGACCGCGTCGATCTTGGTGTTGATGTCCGCCTCGACCGTGGAGGCGAACTTGGTCGGAACAATACTCTCCTTCTCCTCCAGCCGCTTGATGATCATCTCGCGATCCTCGGGGCGATTGAGGTTGGTGTCAGCCGCCTCGGCGGCCTTCTTGACCTGCTCCGGGGTGGTGGTGATCATCGGCTGGGACACGGCGATTCCGACACAGACGAGGAAGACCATCATGGCGATCGCCACGCCGGCCTTCTCGCCGTGTCGCAGGCCCACGTTTGCCAGTTTGTCCACGACTGCGTTGGCATTGGCCATCTCATTGACTCCTCATCACATCGTGACCTTGCGATCCTGAATTCTCGCGCTGAGCGATCCTCTGGCGGCGACGGCCACCACGAATGTCCGGTTACTTCTGGACTGCCGCGCCCTTGGCGGCTGGACCGGGCGGCGTGTTGGCCGTCGCCGGGGCAGCCGCAGGTGGGCTCGCTTCACCGGTCCTGGGCGTGGGCTCACCGGTCCTGGGCGTGGGCTCACCGGTCCTGGGCGTGGGCTCACCGGTCCTGGGCGTGGGCTCACCGGTCCTGGGCGTGGGCTCACCGGTCCTGGGCGTGGGCGTTTCACCCTTGGCGGTCGTCGGCGCCGTGCCGGGTGTGTTGGGGGTCGGGGCAGCCTTCTCCTGGGATGGAGCGGCCTTCTTTGTCGCTGCGGCTGCAGCGTCTGGCGCGGCGCCGCCCGGCGTTGCAGTGCCGGCGGCTGCGGCCGGGGCGGCGGCTGCGGCGGTTTCTCCGGGGCTGGTCGAGGGAAGCTCGGCGTCTGCTGGCGGGGGCAGGTAGTAGCGTGCCTGGCCGTAGACCGTGATCTCGACGACGTTGAAGAAGGGGTCGAACAGCGCCGGCCCCTTCCGCTCAGCGACCTCGGTCTCCTGCTTCTTGCGTTGCTCCTTGCGATTCACTCCGCTGATATCAACCTTCTTCCGCTCCTCGGCGCCGCCGGCCTTGCCGCCCATCATACCGCCCATGCCGCGCATGCTGCCCATCTGGCTCATCATATTGCTTTGCATGGACATACGCATCTGGGAGGCCATGCCGCCGAAGCCCTGGGACATCATCATGCCCCGCATCATGCCGCCCATCCCACCCATGCCGCCCATCCCGGAGCGTTGCTCGCCCTTCTCGGGTTTCTTGACACGGGATGAGGGGCGTTCGAGCTCGAAGTCCTTGACCTGGATGGACATGGGCGAATTTTCCAGTTCCACGAGGAAATCCTGGACGTGGTCCTGGTCGATGAGGACCTGCATCGAGATGGGCAGGATTTTGTACTGTGTGGCCGGCTGGGGGATGTAGTAGATGGAGTCGCTGACCTGCGCGCTACCGCCGCCACCGCCGCCCATGTCGGGACGCCCGCCCATCCTGGCCATGGCACCGGCCATGGCGCCGCCGCCCATTCCGGCCATCGGAGAAGCCGCAGCGCCACCGGCGTCTCCACCGCTGCCAGCCGACGCCGCATCCGCCGCGGCCTTCTGGGCGGGCGACATGACATCCGGGGCCTCCTCGGGCTGCTTGCCGTCGGCGAGCGAGCGCTGATCCATG
>JAKAUH010000807.1 GCA_021818605.1 Planctomycetota bacterium | reverse complement strand
GGTGGGCCCTGCGTCGGGAGATCTCCCGCTGCCCGCGCGCCGGCAGCTCGTCATGGGAAAACAGCATTGCAAAACAGCTGAGGGTTGGCGAGCGGAGTCGACCCTCGATCAGCTCTACGGCGCCGGCGCGCGTGAGGGGCGAGGATACCGGGAGGATCTCACCGGTCAGGGCGGGAACGAGGCCGCATCGCCCTCGGCGCGGGAATGGGTCGAGGACGTCAATGGTCTGTTCGGCAAGGAGGTCTGCGAGGAGGTGCTCGGCGAGGCGGCCGCGGGCGGGCGGACCGCGATTCTGGAGCACCTCAACCCGAGCACGGTCCGGCCGTCCGTCGCGCTGCTGGAACAGGTCCTCTCGCTTCGAGGCGCGCTCCCCGAGCGACAACTGGACCAGTTGCGAACGCTCGCGCGCGCCATCACCGAGCGCCTGGCGAAGCAACTGGAGGATCGCCTGCGGCCGGCCCTGTCGGGTCTGAGCACACCCCGGCCAACGCGACGGCGGAGCCGCCGGCTCGACTTCGGCCGGACCCTGAACGCCAATCTCGATACCGCCCATCGGCGTGACGACGGTCGCATCGGGATCGCGCCGCGTCGCCTGTTCTTCCGCACGCCGGCGCGCCGGCACATGGACTGGCATCTCATTTTCGTGGTGGACGTGTCCGGCTCGATGGAAGCCTCGGTGATCTACAGCGCCCTCATCTCGGCGATCTTCTCGGCGTTGCCGGCCATCGATGTCCGCTTCTTCGCGTTCAGCACCGAGGTCATCGACCTGTCGGGCGCCGTGGACGACCCGCTCTCCCTGCTGATGGAAGTTCAGGTCGGCGGCGGGACGCATATCGGACTCGGCCTCCGCGCCGCACGCGGGGCGATTCGCAATCCGTCGCGGACGCTCGTCGTCCTCGTCACCGACTTCGAGGAGGGGGTGTCCGTGCCCGAGATTCTGGCCGAGGTTCGGCTGCTCGCGGACAGTGGTGCGAAGCTGCTCGGCCTGGCCGCCCTGGACGACGACGCCCGGCCGCGCTACCACGCCGGCGTCGCGGCCAGTGTCGCGGCTGCGGGCATGCCGGTCGCGGCCGTGAGCCCCGAGCGGCTGGCCCAGTGGGTCGGGGACCAGATTCGCAAGGGCCCCTCATGAACGCCAGTCGCCCCACCGTTGCCCCCGAGCTGATTGCGGCGATGATTGAATCGACGCCCGACCGGGTGCGCCGCCGACTTGACCGGACTCCCGACGTCGCGGAAGGCTGGAGCTGGGGGCCGGGCGAATCCTCCTGGGCAGTCGAGACCGGCGGCGAGACCGTGACTCTGCCCCACGGACTCATCACCACCGTCGAGCAGATTACCTGCACGTGTCTTCTGTCACCGCGATGCTTTCATGTGCTCGCCTGTCTGACTCGACTGGAGGTCGCTCTCGGCGAACCTGACGGCGCGGAAGAGACCGAACAGATCGCGACCGCGGCGGAGGACGCGAGCGAGGACCTCATCGAGCCGACGGAAGGACAGCGGCGAGCCGCGAACGAGCTTGTCGCCAGCGCGACACGGCTCCTGCGCGTCGGCATCGCGAACAGCGGAATCGTCCTTCGGTCAGACCTGCTTCGCGCGATCCATCAATGCCGCGCCGAGGGACTGCACCGTCTGGCGGCGCTGGGGCTGCGCGTGATCGCGGCCATCGGCGAGATCCGGTCGCGCGCGGCGGCGGCCGATCCGGAACAGCTTGCCGAGGACGTCGCCGACCTGCTCGAGACCAGCCATCACGTGCTCGGCGAGCGGTCCGTTGCGGGTTTCTGGATCGGCACGGCGCGTCGCAAGCAGATGCCCGTGCGCCCGCGCAGGCTCCTGGGGCTGTTCGCCGAGCCTGTCGTTACGCGGAGCGGATACTCCGGGGCAGCCGTCTATTTTCTCGGCGGAGATGGCCGGATCTACACGGCCTCGGACGTTCGACCCGGCGATGTCCAGCGCGCCCGCGACGCCTATCTCGGGGGCATCGAAATCGGCCCGATGGTTCAGTCGGCGAAGCAGCTCGCCCGCAAGTCCTACCTGGGCACCGACCTGACCGCCTCGGCGGACGGACGCCTGGGACGCGGAAAGGGCGCCCAAATCGTCGAGCAGGCTCCATCGAACTGGCAGGACGAGGTGATCGCGGAGCGATTCGGCCGGCCGCTGGAGGCCCAGTGGGATGCCGCGTATGCTCAGGCGTCGCTGCCCGCCGACGCACGCGAAGCGGGCTGGAATCTGCTCTTTCTCGAGGGAACCGTCCTGGGTGCGGCCGGCCCCGCCTTGCTCCTTCAACCGGCTGGCGATCCTCGAATGATCCGGCTGGCGATCGAGAACGAGAGCGAGGGGCTACACTTCCGCGAGAACCTGCGCATGCTCAGCCACGCGCCGGGATTGCGGCTGAAGGTTATCGGCCGTGTCAATCTCCTGGAGCCGAGGATGGTCGCCCCGCTCGCGGTCGCCGAGGCCGAGGCCGCACGAACCGATGACGGACCCCGCCTGGAAATCCCCGAGTCCTGGGGAGATCGAGTCTGCCTGGGTTTCGACGAGATCCAGTACCGCTTTCTTCGGAATGCACGGGGCACGGCCATGCTCGTGAATGCCCAGGTTATGCCGCTGGAGGACCCTCTCGGTCCCCTACGGCGTCGCTGGATCGCGACGAGCTTGTCCGGCCTGGCCTCCCGTCGCCACGCGGCTTCTAGCCTCCTCGTGGCGGAAGTGGCGACCCTCAATCGCAGCGGATTTTCCACCGGAGCGGCGCTCCTGGATGCGCTCTCGCGCCAGCGATCCAGCGCGGACGCGACGGACACCGACACCTTTCTGGCCGTGGCAATCTACCTGCGGATCACCGCGATCGAACGCGCGAGGTTCGCATCGACTCTGGAAAGCTGACCACTCTTGCGTTTATGCAGTTATATTTATAATTAAACTTTTATATTCATAATATTAAAGATTAATCAATTTAAAACGGTCTCAGGGAGCGTGCCCCGAAGAGATTCGAGTGATTGGGCGTGCGTCGCGCCGCCAAAAGGCATGGGATCTCCTTCTCGTCGTGAATCGAGTACCGGCGGGGGGATTCGAACCCACACGGTGGCTCCCCACCGAAGGATTCTCATAGGCCCGAACAAGATAAGGACAGGCACTTCGAAGACCCGGAGCCAGTCCCCATCTTGATCGGGCTTGTAAGTAGGCCGAGGAAGGCATCGCGTGTCGGCGAGCCCATCGAGCTGTCGGCCTCGCGCGTGGTGTCGACCTTGTCAGAGTTGATCGGTGGTCAGGGCGGGTCGGGCACATGGCGGATCCAGCCGTTTTCTGTACAGGCCGATCAACCGCATGCACGACGCGGCGAGGAACGATGTTGCCCCGAGACCCTGGCGGAATCAGAGGTGGAAGTCCGATCCGGTTCGCAGGACAATCCTCAAATCCTGGTACGAGTGGGCATGTCTCGGCTCTCCCTGGGAGCTGTTTCCGTGCGCGGTTCGCCGGCGCAGGACCTACGGCCCCGGCAGCCGGCTCACTCGCGCCCCGTGGACGACATTGGGATGATCCGGTCAGGTAGCCTGCACCGGACGTGCTGCTGTCGCCCAGGCCAGGTATCCGCCCAGGCCAAGTCCGTAGAGCGCATGTCCCATGGCGAAAAGCCAGTAGGGAAAGCGGCGGGCCATGATCGGGTCGAGGAACGGCAGAACGGCGAAGTGAGCCACGGCCCAGACCGCCAACGACGCCGCGACCGCCCAGACGTTGAATCCGTGGCTCCGCCCGACGACCCAGGCGAAGGTTACGCCGAGCATCAAGCTCATGGCCATATGGATCATCATCTCGGTGAGGACGGGTGCGGCCTCGAAGTCTCCGGTGTCGCCCCAGCTCCGGTTCACCACGGCCGCGATGAGATTGATAGGCTGCCAGAACCCGCCGTATCCGAGCAAGGGAAAGAGCATCATGCTTGCCATCCCCATGAGCATGCCGCCGATCAGGCCGCCGAGGGCAGCCTGGACCAGCAGTTCGCTCGTTCCGCGATAGGGCATGGTGAGTCGATGAGTTGCCATGTCGATTGCTCCTTCTGTCTCGTGATCGGGCCCGGGGATGGGGGCGCAGTTCAGGTGTGCCGACCAGAGACGCCATTTTTCCTTGCGCGCGAGACTCCGGGTTGGCTTCCGGCGCTGCCTCACGGCGACCGGTCCGTCGGCAGGTCTGACCGGCGATCCGCCGCTCCGGCACTCCTGCCCCGGACGAGATGAGACGTTGGGAATTGCCGGTGGAGTTGATCCCATCGGTCGAATGGGAGCGAATGGCGCGCCCTGCATCGCGCCACGAGGATTCGGCTCCGGATTTCCGCTCGCCGTTCCGGCGCGGCCTGTCGCCGAGAGGTCCGCGAATGGCCGATCACGAGGATGAGCGCGTCCAAGCGATTTCCTTGGCACACGCCGTTGCGCTCTGCCCCGGCGCATTCGGATCACCCCACTCGATCCCAGGAAGTAGAATCGGCTCAATCCCGATCCGGGGATGTCGGCCCTGGACGACGATCCCCATTTTCCGGAAAAGCGGCCTGCAGTGGGGACACTGCGAGACATGCCGGCGGACCTGATCGCGCAACTCGGCCCCGAGTTTCCCCATCGCGTAATCCGGGGCGAGGGCCATCACGCGCGAGCAGGAGATCCCGGCGAAATGGTACTCCCGGGACCGCGACCATGATTGGTAGAGGACCGATCCGACGAAAAGGGCTACCGCAAGGCTGAGCGCTCCCCGGAAAGCGTCACGTCGGCGGTGGCGAGCGCGCAGGCGCGCCGCCAGGCGGGAGAATTCCCCTGGAGGACACGCTTCCCAGCCGTTTCGAACCGTCTCGCCCATCGCGTCGGCTCCGACGAGCTCACAGGACGCCCAGTTTCCGATAGAGTGATTATCGCCCAGCAGGACGATTGGGTCCGTGAGATCGCATACAGTTTGAGTTACTCCGCGGCCGATTCGGCGACCAACCGTTCGCGGTCGAGGATCGTAATGGAGCGACGTTTGACCCGGATGAACCCTTCGAGTTGGAGTTGCCCCAGCACGATCGTCACCGTCTCGCGCGTCGCGCCGATCAGGCTGGCCAACTCCTGATGCGAGAGCTGGAGCCGGATCTGCCAGTTTGACCCGAGTCGCTCCCCGTAAGTGTCCAGCAGCTCCAGCAGGACGCCCAGGACGCGCTGGCGGTTCGAGCGGAACATGATGTTCCGGAGCCGCATCTCGATCCGCTTGCGGCGGAATCCCAGGAGCTTGGTGATCCCCAGCGAGACCTCCGGCTGCGCTGCCATCAGGGCGAACAGGTCGTTCCTGGCGATCGCCAGGACCTCGGACGCCTCCAGCGCCTCGGCGAACTCGTCGCGCGAGGATTCATCCACCAGGGCCAGCTCGCCGAAGATTTCGCCTGGCTCGATGAACGCGTAGATGAACTCCTTGCCGTCCGGCGTGAGCCCCTTGATCTTCACGCGGCCGCTGGCCAGGACGAGGACGCTCTGGGCCAGGTCCGACGGCAGGTAGATGATGTCCCCCTTGGTGAATCGGCGCATGACCGACCGACTCTCCAGGCGCTCGGCCTGCTCGGGCGCAAGTCGCTCGAAAAGGTCACATCGCTTCAGGTACCAGATCTTGTTGGTCATGGCAGGCCGGCCCATGGACTCGTCCGCGTCGTGCTGCTTTGCGACGACGAATCGTCCAGGATAAATGAGCCGGCCAGCGGCGACAACCATTGGCATTCCTCCCCACGGTCTTGGCGAGAACGATCAGGATACCTCCGGCCGCAGCCCGCAGTCTGTTCGATGTCTCACAGAAGTCGCCGGCCCGATTCACGATGATGAAACCGTACGATCTCCTGATCGTTCGGATGACTCTGGATAGGAGCACGTCGATGGATGCAAGGACGCGGTTGTTCGTCTTTGGGTTCGGTCTGGTATTCAGTCTGGTGCTACTCTCGGGCCTGCCGGCGGCGGCCGGATCCAAGGTCCATGTTGGCCAGCCCTGCAACCGGCCGGATCGGCCGTCGCTGGCCGAGGTCGATCACTTGCCGCTGGACGGGTTGCTTCGCAAATACGTCGACGGCCGCGGCCTTGTGGATTACGCACGATGGAAGTCGAGCTTTGAGGATCTTCGCGCCCTCGATGCTTACCTCGCAATGGTTGGGTGTGTCGATCTGAAGAAGGCCGCCCCGAAGCCAGCGAGGCTCGCGTACTGGATCAACGTCTATAACGCCTTGACGCTCGCGGGCATCCTCCGCGAGTATCCGACGAGCAGCATCCGCAACCATACCTCGCGCCTCGGCGGGTACAATATCTGGAAGGACCTGTTGATCTGGGTGGATGGCCGCCAGCTCTCGCTCGACGACATCGAGCATTCGATCCTGAGAAAGATGGGCGAGCCGCGGATGCATCTAGCCATCGTCTGTGCGTCGCGAGGTTGTCCTTCCCTCTGGAATCGTGCTTACACGGCCGAGGGAATCGACGAGCAGCTCACGGCCAACGGCCGCCGGTTCCTGTCCCGGCCGGAGAACTTCCGTGCGAATGGCGGGACGGCGGAGGTCTGCATCTCCAGGCTCTTCGAGTGGTACGGGACCGATTTCGCCGCCACTCCCGCCGAGCAGTTACGGGCGCTGGCCCGGATGCTGCCGCCGGGCACTGAATGGGTTGCCCAGCGGCCGGTGCGGGTCTTCTACCTTGAGTACGATTGGTCGTTGAACGACCAGCGGCCGGCGAAATGAGGGGTGCCATCCCTGTGAAGCGACTCGAGTTGCGGAGATCCCGATCATGAGTGAGCCCTTGTCTTCGACTCGTTCTTTAGCGACCGTGTTGAGTGCCGGGCCTTGTGTGACGGCGCTCGTGTCCCTTGTCGCCCTGTTTCTCGGTTCGGATCGGGCATCCGCCCAAACCCCCGTCGCCGCGAGCGAGCGTCGGGGGACTGGCCTCGCACATTCATCAACGGATGAGATTGTCGGTCGATTTCGGCGGGGATGGACGGCCGAGAAGGGCCACATTCGCCCGCTCGACGACCGTAACTGGAAGACACGCATCACGGCGCTGAAGAGCCTGGTCATGGTCGGACCCGCGGCAGTTCCGCCGCTCGTGCGCGGGCTTGACGATGAGAATGCGGAAGCCCGGGTCTTCGCCGCACAGACGCTCGGTTTCGTCGGCGACGCGCGAGCCGTGAATCGACTGGAACGGACTCTTGCCGAGGACAAGGATCCGGCGGCAAGACTGTACGCCGCCGACTCCCTGGGGATGATCGGCGGATTTCGATCGAACCCGCTCGTCGAGCGGATCGCCGTCAAGGATCCGAACAAGGACGTCCGGGCACATCTGAAATACGCCATCGAGCGAAACGGCGAGGCGGTCTCGAAGACGGTGCGCGAGGATCTCGGCCGCTTCGACCTCTCCCGTCTCGCGACGGCGCAGGTTGGCAAGTCCGCGCCCGATTTCACGCTGACCGACGCCCTCGGCAGGAGATACCAACTCAGCGACTTCCGCGGGAAGAAGCCGGTCGTGCTGGTGTTCATCTACGGCGACACGTGACCGGTCTGCCACGGTCAAGTTGCGCAGTTGCGCAACCGGCTCAAGGACTTCGACGCCGCGGGCGCCCAGGTCCTGGTGGTTGATCCGCACGAGTCCTATCGCGTGCGGCACTTGCTCAAGGAGGCGGGGTTCGACTCAGGGGATGTCCACGTACCGATCCTTGCCGACCCGTCGCATACGGTCAGTGCGACCTACGGTGTCGCGTTCCAGATGCGGATCCATACCGAGTGGTCGAACCGGCCTGCCAGTTTCATCATCGACCGCGATGGGACCATTCGATTTGCCCATCCCGCGAAGTCGTTTAGCGATCGGCCGACGCCCGACGTACTCCTTCGCGAACTGGAAAAGCTCGGGCGTCCGCGAGCCGAATGATCAGGAGAGCTCGATCGATCGAAAGTAGCCGGCCGCCGACCAGTCGCGGAACCAGCGACGCAGACCATCCGCTAGCCTGGTCGTCTCGGGGACCGTTGCCTGTACCGCCGTCTGGACAGCCATCCCGACCGTCTGTCCTTCGAGTAAGGCCGAGAGCACGGTGTACTCCAGGGGCTCGAGGTCGTGCAGGCGGACGACGTAATCGCGCCGGGTCATGGCCAGGAATGCGTCGGAGCGATCCGGCGGCGTGGGCTCGCCGCCGTCGCGCAGGGCTGTGTAGTAAGGCCGCACGGGGTAGCGAAACGCGAGCAGGCGGAGGCAAGGGACAGGGGCGAGTCGCGCCCCCGGCCAACGTTCGGCGGGAATCGCCGCGAGGTCGCTTGTCTCCAGCACTCGGCGGCCCTCCACGCCGGGGCCGTCGAATACTTCCGCGATGGCCCACTCCAGGCTCGCCAGGTCGACGAGCATTTCCGCCCAGTCGTCGTCGGGCGGCCGCGTCTCGTCGAGATAATGAGCGAAGTCGGCCCCCAGGCGGTTCAGCGTGTAGCTCCGCGACGGATATCGCTCCAGGTAGCCGACGGCGAATTCGTCGAAGAGGTCCTCACCCAGGGCCCGAGCCAGAACCGGAAACTCGGCCCGGAGGCATTCGAGCAGGCGGGCATAATAGGCCCGTGCGTAGATCTCTAGCCGATCGATGCTGGACAGGGATCGCGACCGATTAATGACCGACTCGATCTCGTCTGGTGCAATGGCAATCTCGCGATGGGCTTCGGCCGAGCCAACTCCCGCGGCGACACCGCCCGGGTGCATGATCACTGCCTGCATCCAGCGCTGGACGATCCCGAGTTTTTGCCGCTGTTCGGCCATGGCCGTCCTCTCAGGAATTCAAGCGACCTCGACGACCGTGTGAGCCAGCGGATGAGGGACGGATGAGCCGTCCTCTGGTTCGCACGCCGCCGCCTTGTGGTCGGAATCGGCCGAGGTCCGGAGTCCGGCCGCCATGTAGTCTCGCGCCCGCAGCACCTCGGCGTGTACGATCGGGAACGGCGGGATCCTGGCATCCCACTCCAGGAGTGTCGAGACGCCACCCGTGAGGCCGTGCGCCAGCCGGTAGAGTTCCCAGACCGGATCGATCACGGCGCCGTCGTGGGTATCGATCAGGTGGGTGCGACAGTTGGTGTGACCGGCGAGGTGGCACTGAACCACGCGGTGGTGTGGCACCCCCCGAATGTACTCGACCGGGTCGAAGTCGTGGTTCACGCTCGAGACGTAGACGTTGTTGACGTCGAGCAGCAGGCCGCAGCCGGCCTCCTCGGCCATGCGGGCGAGGAACTCCCATTCGGGCATCGTCGAGTCGGCGAAGGTGACGTAGCTGCTTGGGTTCTCGAGCACGAGCGGGCGTCCCAGGTAATCCTGCACGACGCGGATGCGCTCGACGACGTGGGCCAGGCTCTGTTCGTTGAGCGGGATCGGCAGCAGGTCATGGGTGTTCCGGCCCGCGACCCCTGTCCAGCAGAGATGATCGGAGACCCACCGAGCCTTCACCCCTTCGGCGAGCCGTTTCAGCTTCTCCAGGTATTCGAAATCGAGTCGGTCGGTGCTGCCGATCGAGAGCGAGACGCCGTGCATCACGATCGGATAGCGCTCGGCGATCTGGTCGAGGACGTAACGCGGTCGGCCGCCGGAGTCCATGAAGTTCTCGGAGATGATCTCGAACCAGTCGACCGGCGGATGGTGCTCGAGGATGTACGGGAAGTGGACGGTGCGCAGGCCGACGCCGAGCCCGAGGTTCGGATGCCCGAGACGTTCGTGTATCATGGGATTGTGTCGCCCGGGGTTGATCGGCGGCCGGTGGTTCATGACGCGAAGACCGGACCGATCGACATGAGCCATCACGGGGGTCGCGTCGCCGTCGGATTGCAGGAGGATCGCCGGCCGCGGCGATTGCCCCGGCCGGCGGAACGGGAAGGAACGAAAACGCTTTGGCTGTCGGGCCAGGCCAGTCTTGCACCTAGCTCTTCTTCGCAGGGGCGTCTCCCACCTTCTTCCCTTCCTTCTTCATCACCTCCTCAAACCGCTTCCTGGCCTTCTTCCAGGCGTCTTGATGACCCATGGGGATCTCGCAGCCGCCCATGCCCTTGCACGCGTTCTCGCCGGGCTTCTCGCCGCAGCCGCCCTGCCCGCGACAGTCGTTCTCGCCCTTGCACGAGTGGCGCTCGACGGTCGCACAGTCGCCCATGCCGGCGCAAGCGTTGTCCTTCTGGGGGTCCTTGCCCTTGCAGGTGTTCAGCCCGCGACAGACATGGGGCTCGACCAGCAGGGGATTCTTCGGGGAGTCCTTCTTGGACTCCTTGGCCGCCTGGGCGGCGAAGCCGGTGCTGGCCCCGGCGAGGATCCCGCCGAAGGCCGCCGTGGTCAGTTTGGAGAAGTCGCGCCGGCTCAGCTCATGATCTTTCATTCATCATGCTCCTGGTTGTCGCCGAATGGGTGTCATGACGTTCCATCATCACCGGGCCTGGCCCGGGAACACCCAGCTTCGCGATCGGGTCCCGGGCCGTCTGTGAGTTGCCTCACAGTTCCGACCGCGGGGACACGAGGAGTCTATCACCTTGCTGCTGACGTAGTGCCGGCGAGTGGGCAGCTCCCAGATGCCGTTGTCTGGCTCGTGCCAGGTCGCCGCGACGTGCTCGGCGATCCGGCGGGTCAGGTCCCAGTAGTCCTCTCGCCATCGGCCGCCCTGCTGAAGGTAGATCAGCGAGCAGTCGTTGTAGTAGCCGAACGAGTCGAGCTGGCGCTGGTCGTAGGCGCGGTTGCCGAACCGGACGGGGCGCGAGCCCCGATAGCCTTCGAGGTCCAGGGACTCACGCGGCGCCAGGTCGGTTTCGCCACGCAGGCCGTACATCACCTGGCGGGGCGCGTCGGTCGCAGAGCCCAGCGCCGCCAGCCAGTCCATGTACCGCCACTCCATCTCCGTGTCGCCGAGCATCGCCAGGACGGCCAGCGAGATCGGAA
>JAKAUH010000913.1 GCA_021818605.1 Planctomycetota bacterium | reverse complement strand
GCGTGCCAGGATCGGCTGCATCCGATGCGGGAGGGGGCCGTCATCGCCGCCGCCCCGCGCCCCTGTTGAGGCCGCGCACAGGGTGGCGAGGATCAGCCCCAACATACCGGCGAGATGCCCGCGTCTCATGGTCGCTGCCTCCAGGGAACGCGATCGATCGGCCGGCGTCGGCCTCAGGAAGCCCGTCCATCCGGGCCTTCGGACACGAGCACGTCATCCTTGAGCGAGGGCTTCGGCGTCGAGCCGGCCTTGCCGTCCGCGGAGTCGCCGGGCCGCCACAACGTCTGGTTGATCAACGGCGCATCGTCCGGGACGCTCTCATCGACGTCGCCGGGCAACCGAAGCTTGATCAGAGCTGGCTTGCTGAGGACGAGCATGCCACCGGTCGCGGCGGCGACCGTGAGGATGCCCGACCAGACAGCCTGCTGCGCCTTGCCGACGCGGAGCCCATCCTGATACCGCAGGAGCCGGCCTCGTCTCTCGGGGTACTCGACGTGAGCGGCCACGTCGAACGACTGGATCTGTCCCTGGAATGACGCCGGGATGCCCCACGGCATGGAGATGACGCCGAAGGCCCCGCCCTCGCATTCGACCTCGACCCGGTAGCTTCCCACCGGGCGCCGGTTGAGGAAGAACTGCTGCGACGGGTTGAGGACGACCTGGGCGCGGCAGGGACGTTCGTAGCGGTTTTGATAATGATATCGAGGCGGGCCGAGCGGTCGGTCCTCGCCGGTACAATCGCGAAGCAGAATCCATCGCGTTCGAATGTAGGGGCGCGTGACGCCGCGGAGCAGGTCGGGGGCCCGGTCCTTCCGCGTCAAGGACCAGACGAGGACTCCCAGCGCGCCGAGCGCCGCGGCGGGGAAACCCAGCCGTGCGCCCCAGGTCGAGTCGTCCATCCAGGAGATTGCCGAACCGAACATGCCGACGATCATCACGAGGGCGACGACGGCCTTGCCACTCTCTCCCATCGGGCTGATCCTTTCGTGGGGTCCGGGATGTCAGATGGTGTCGAACATCTCGAGCGTGCTGGAGACCTCATGCAGCCTCGCGGTGAGGTAGGAGCGGATTTCCTCGTTGGTGTTGAGCTGGAGCACGTGGTGGGCATAGCGCTCGGCCTGCTGCGTCGTCACCGAGGCGAGCAGAGCCTTGATGGTGGGGATGAAGGCGGGGCTCATGCTGAACTTCCGCAGGCCCATGCCGAAGAGGACCAGCACCGAGCGGGGCTGACCGGCCATCTCGCCGCAGAGGGTGACGGGGGTCCCGGTGCGCTGGCAGGCCGCGAACACGTTCTGGAGCACGCGGAAGATCGCCGGGTTCAGCGACTCGCACAGGTGCGCCACCTTGGGATTATCCCGATCAGCCGCGACGAGGTACTGGATCAGGTCGTTCGAGCCGATCGAGATGAAGTCGGTCTCGCGCAGGATGGCGTCGATGCAGATTGCCGCCGCGGGGACCTCGACCATCACGCCGGTCTTCACGTCCTCGCCGAAGGCGACTCCCTCGCGCCTGAGGTTGTGCCGCGTCTCCTTGACCAGCTTGTTGACGAACAGCAGCTCCTCGAGGTTGGTGATCATCGGGAACAGCAACGAGACGTGCCCGTGCCGGGCGGCACGCAGGATGGCCCGGATCTGAGTGACGAAGAGCTTGGAGTTCTCGAAGAAGATGCGGGTTGAGCGCCAGCCCATGAACGGGTTCGGCTCGCTCCGGCGGCCCAGGTAGGGGACAGTCTTGTCGCCGCCGAGGTCGAGCGTGCGTATGGTCACCGTCTGGTTGGGCGAGTTGAGGATGATCTGGCGGTAGTACTCGTACTGCTCCTCCTCGCCGGGAACGTCGTGATGTGTGAGGAACAGGTACTCGGTGCGGAACAGGCCGACGCCGGTCGCGCCGACCTTCTGAGCGGCCTGGGCATCGGCGATGTTGTTGATGTTGGCAAGCAGCTCGATCCGGGTGCCGTCGGCCGAGAGCGCGGGCTGGTCGCGATTGGCGACGAGCCGGTCCTTGATGTTGAAGAATTCGCGCTGGACCTTGCGATAGGCCGAGGTCGACTCCTGGTCGGGGCGGACGATGACCATGCCGTCGCGGCCGTCGACGATGACGAGGTCGCCGCTCTCGACATCGTTCATGACGCCCTCAACGCCCGACACCGCGGGAATGCCGCGGCTTCGGGCGAGGATGGCAGCGTGGCTGGTCGAGCCGCCGACCTCGGTGACGATGCCGGCGATCGGCAGGTCGCCGAGGCTCATCGCCTGGCTGGGCAGGATCTCGTGAGCGACCAGGATGACCGACTCGTCCCCGTTGCGCGATTCGCCCGAACCGTTGACCGGTACGAACGGCTTGCGCGTCAGGTGTGAGCCGATGCGCAGGATCACGTCGCGGACGTCGCTCATCCGCTCGCGGAAGAAATCCTGCTCGATCCGGGCGAACTGCGCGGCGTACGTCTGCATGACGGTCTGCAGCGCCGAGAGCGCCGTCATCTGCCTCGAGCTGATCAGCTCGTGGACCTTGGACACCAGCGCCGGGTCGTTGACGATCTGGAGGTGGCCCTTGAAGATGTCGGCCGCCGAGTCCCCCAGTTCGTGCGCGACTTTCTGGATCAGGGCCTCGAGGTCGCCGACGGCGTCCATTACCGCGCGGTCGAATCGCTCGATCTCGGCCGGGATCTGGCCAGGGTGGTCCAGCACCTGGTGCTCGATCAAGCCGAGGACCGACTCGACCCGATGGGCGATGCCCACCACGACGCCAGGACTCACGCCGATTCCTTTACGCATGGCTACCCGGTCTCAATTCGCGGTGGCGGACAAACCCTGAAAGACCCGATCGCGGCGGGACAGAGGCGCCGACGAACCCTGGAGATCTCTGAATCGAGTCAACCCCCCGATCCCGTCTCGAAGGATCTGAGCCGGGTGATCTCCCGCGCCAGACAACCTGATTGTCAGCCATTTTCAGCGTCGAGTTCGGCAGGCCGGCAGATCCATTCACCCACGCAGCGAACGCAATTCCCGTGCCCTCCGAAAAAGCCCTCGCCATTTCGCCCGTCCCGGCGACATTCCTCATTCGTCACAGGGTATAACGGAGCGTGGTCCGCGTCCATATCCGCGAACCCGGTAACGGTCGACAAACGTGCCAGGTCTTGCTTGCGGCCATCCGTCCACCGGGGGCGCGCGAGCGGGTTTGCCGGGATCCAGCGGCGGAGGCCGAGCGAGGCAGCCAAGGTCCGGAAGTGTAAGGCTCGCCAGAAGATACGCGGTAGCAGGTGTACGGCGTTCGACCGGCTCATGCCGCGTGGCGACCCTGGACCTTGGGCCGGGCGACCACCTCATCCCGCAGCGCCAGCGGTGCGGCGGAAAGCGACGAATGGACTGCGCCGAAGAATGCCAGGATCCCGCCGGCCATCAAGACCGAAGCCGATCGAATGAGGCCGTCAATCAGTTGGCCTGGCTCTGTTGCTCAGATCAGGCTGGTCATGAGGGTTATGCCGCCTCTGTTGTCGAGCATGAGTACGAAGAAGGGGTTGACCTTCCTGCACGGGGCCGATGCATGGGACCGGCGTCCGGTGTGCATCTCGGTGCGGGTCAGGCTCATGCTGGCGGTTCTTCGGGGCGTGGTGGCTTTCACGAGGTGATCCCCGAGGACTGACGCTCGGCAACCCGGGCGGCCGCGACGGCCAGGACGGCGGTCAGGAGATAAACAACGGAGCTCCAGGCGATGGCGCTGGGCAGGCCGAACCGCTCGGAGGCGAACCCAAGTGCGATGGGGGCGACGAATCCCCCGCTCCATCCGACGGTGTTCATCAGCCCCGCGGCCGTGCCGCGATCCTCGACGCGGACGACGTCGTACACCGAGGCGAAGATGTTGGCGTCGTAGATTCCCTTGCACAGGCCGGCCCCGAGGAGAGCGACCTCCAGAACGAGCACCGACGGCGCCCAGGCGATGAGCAGGACAAAGGGAGCGGCAAGCAACAGTCCCAGGGCCTGGACGAGAATCCGGCCGCCCCGGAATCGCCTGGCCGCGCGGTCGGCGAGCCAGCCGCCGCAGATCGCCCCGGGCACGCTCGACAGCGGCCAGATCGTCGATGCCACGGCCGAGCTGGCGAGTCCCAGGTCGAAGCCTCGACCGACGAGCGAGGGGAGCCAGGTCAGGAAGCCGGCCGCGACGAAGTTCGCCCCGATGAACACCATGAGCAGCATGACCGCCACGGGGTTGTCGACGATCGCGGCGACCTTGGTGAGCAGCGGCGGCGGATTCGCATCCCCTGCGAGCGCGACCTCCTCGTCCAGCAGCTCGGCATTCTTCGCGGTCCTGCTCTTCGCCCCGCCGCGCCTCGGCTCGATCAGGACGACGGCCAGGAAGAACGCGTAGACGAGCCCCGCGATCCCCAGGCCCCAGAACGGCGTTCGCCATCCGGCGATCGCTCCAAGCCCGCCGCCGAGAGCCCAGCCGCCCGCGGTTCCGATGTAGACGCTGGTCTGGTGGAGGCTCATCGCGCGCGACCGCGTCTCCGGACCGTGATAATCGGCCAGGACTGACATCGAGGCCGGGAAGTAGAACGACTCGCCCAGCCCCTCCGCGGCTCGCAACGTCACGAGCTGGCCGAAGCTCCGAGCCATGCCGGTGCCGGCACAGATGAGGCTCCAGAACGCAAGCCCGGCCGGGATCAGCACCCGCCGCGAGAGCCGGTCGACGGCGTGGCCGGTCAGCGGCGAGGTCGAGGCATACAGCAGCATGAAGGCCGAGGAAAGCGTGCCGAGATGGGCGTCGGTCAGGTGGAACTCGGCGCTCAGTTGCGGGAAAACGGCGGAGAGCGCCTGGCGATCGGCGTAGTTGAGGAAGCCGCACATCCAGAGCAGGCCCACGACGACCCAGGGATAGGACGACCTGAACGGGACATCGCGAGTCGGCTCCGGATGATGCATCGTTGGCTCTCTCCCTGATTCATCTCGGGACATCCACGGCTCGCTGCCGCGACGACCCTTTCGAACAACCTTCGAATTCTCCACGCGGAGGAACTACCGGACCGCCCGCCTGTCGCGCGAGCGGACCTGGCTCGAGCGCTTTTCCCCGGTGCCCGCGGCCGATGGCAGCCGGAAACTGCGCTCGAGAATCCGCTGCGAATTGATGCTAGCCGCGTGCACGATCATCGTGTGCGACTGGCGATAGGCCGCCGGGGCGTCGAGGGTGTTGCCCGACGCCGTTAGCAGGAACTCCTGGGGATCGAGTGACTGGCTGAAGCCGAAGGTCAACGCGATCGGCGGCTTCTCCCCCGCGCGGGCACGCTGCGCCAGGAAGCCCGGAGTCCACCGGACCTGGTTGTCGCGAAGCTGGACACTCATGTAGGTCCTGCCGCGGTTGGTCTTGATGTATTCCGAGTGCTCGACACCGATGAGTCCGCCCGCGATCGTGTCCTCGAGAATGTTGTTCTCGACCACGCCACCCATGTAAGGGGCATGCGACCATCCCCAGATCAGGGGAGCCTCGGTAGGACAGGCGTAAAGTCTCCACGCATAACCGTTGCCGAGCAGGTGATTGCCGATGATCCGGGTCCCAAAGTGGTTTCCTGCGAGTGTGAATGAGTTGGACAGCCGGCCGCCACGCAGGTCGATCCGGTTGTTCTCGAACACCTCGCCCACGAACCCGTCGGTGATCGAGACCACGTCGGAGCCCTTCGGCAGCGGGTGATCGACGAGGATCGTCGCGGGGTCGAGGACATGAACGATCCGGCGCCACTCGCCGGCCGCGGGCCCGTTCAGCACGGCGACCAGTTGCCGGTCGTTGATCGACGGACCCTGGGCGCGGCCGATCCGCAGGACCTTGCCGTCGGCGGAGGTGGCCATCACTCGGCCCTCATAGGAAATCGTGTAGGACTCGGAAAGGATGACCTCGGGCGAGTTGTTGAACGGGACCGTGTCGTCATCGCGCGAGCCGACACCCTCGACGGTGTTGTTCTCGATCCGGTCGTTTTGACCGAAGCCGACGAGGATCAGAAACCTCCAGGTCTTGCCGTTCGGCGCGGGCGCGGAGAGCCGGTTGCCACGGATGAGGAGGTCATGGCAGAACCGGGCTGCGATGAAGCTCTGCGAGACGGTGCCTGGCGGAGTGCCGACGAACTCGTTGTCGACGATCAGCCACGGTCCGCGGAACAGGTCGATGGGCCCGCCCCGCAGTCGATTGCCCGCGATCGTGCCCGACCCCGCGCCGATCAGGCGGAACAACCTCATCGCCTCGACCCACTTCGACGGGTCATCCGCCGGGGGGATCTCCACGTCGAGGTCCTTGAATACGACGTGGGCGTGATCCTGTCCGTAGCCCGGATCGAGATTGTCGGTCATGCCGATGACGGCTGGGCCGTATGAGACGTCCTGGTTCCAGCGGATGCGTCCCTCGAAGCGAACGGTGAACCCCTGAAGGGTAACGTTGCCGGCGCGGACCTTGATGGCTGTTGTCCAGGGTGTGTCCTGGGGCGGCTGCGTGAAGACCAGCCGCGCGGTCCTGGGCCCGGAGAGCGTCACTGGGCGCGTCAGCACCAGCGGCCGAGTGAGCCGGTACGTGCCGGGAGCCAGCGTCACCGACCCGTTCCGGTCGACAAGCGCCTGCAGGTCGTCCCCAGGCCGGGCGTCGGCATGCGAGGTCTCCGGGGCGGGCTCAAGCCGCGCCAGGTCGACCGGGCCGCCGGGAAAACTGCCGTGCCAGATACGGCCGTCCGCGGCGGTCAGCCGAACCGAGTACATCTCGCCGCCCCCGTCGCGGTAAGGCATGAAGTACAGGTCGACTGTCCGCCGGTCAGCCCGGAATCGGACGTCGAGCGGGCGATCGTAGAGCTGATTGTTCACCGGACGGCCGTCGTTGAGCAGCGAATCCCACGAGCCCAGGATGTTGTCGGTCAGCCCGATCGACCGCAGCCGCGCGGAGCCCGGCAATCCCGATAACACGAGATGCACATCGCCGGGTCGCGAACGATCGCTGCCGTCCTGGCCCAGCCATTGAGCGGTGACCTTCAGCTCCTCAACCTTCGGCAAGGGGGGTTGGGACAGGCGCAGCCTGGGATCGACCTTGCCGGCCGTCACCGCGAAGGTCTGGAGCGACTTGTCCTCGTACAGGACGCCGACCTTCAATCGCTGGCCCGCCAGGTCGCGCGAGGGCTGGAAGAACAGATCGCCCTGACGGGGGTCGCGAGAGTCCTTGACGAACTCGGCGTTGTCCAGCGCGCGGGGATTGAGCCCATACTCCCAGCGCCCGCCCGGGCCCTCGATCCGGATCGCCTTGATCGGCCGCTTCTCGTCGAGACCGCTCAGGTGGATATGGGCGTCCTGGAGGCCGTCGGGCCCTACGGAAGGGCCGACACCGGTGAAGTCCTGGCGATCCTGGCCGATCCAGCGCAACGGCGGCTTGTGGACGGCCTGGCCACCGTTTCCGCCCGCCCTCCGCGCCGACGCCCGGGCGCCCCGCCGGGCTTTGGGATCATCGGCCGCACCCGCGGTTGGCAGGAGCGCCAGGACCATCCGACTCGCGACCACGACCATGCCGCAGACGACCAGGATTCGGAAGCTGGTTCTCATTGTGCCCTCCATGCGTGAGATACATCGATCCGTCCATCGCCCGGGTAGTTCAGGTGCCATCACGGCACGAGGGGATCCTCGAAAGTCCATCGAGGAAGCTGACTCAAAGCATAACATACCTCACGGCCCGGCCCTGAGCGCCGACGGGCGTTGATCTGCCAGCCAATGGGGAAATGCTGGTCGCACTCGCGATTTCCGCCAGCCGCGTCGATCGTGCTAGAATGTGAACGTTCAACCACTGCCCAACGCGTGGCGCGAGGAGATCGATGCGATGGCTCGAGACGAGATGATGACGCTGTTTGGCGAGGCTCGCGAGCCAGCCAGCGACGAGACCTGGCCGGACGCCCCGCTTGCCGAGCGGATGCGGCCCCGCAGCCTGGATGAGTTCGTGGGGCAGGGCCATCTCGTCGGCGAGGGCCGGCTGGTGCGCCGGATTCTCGACGAGGGCGGGCCGCTCCCGTCGTTGATCCTGTGGGGCGGACCCGGCACGGGCAAGACCACGCTAGCTCGCCTGCTGGCCCGGATGTCTGGTTCCCAGTTCGCGGCGCTCTCGGCGGTCGGCTCAGGGATCAAGGAGGTGCGCGAAGCGCTCGCCGAGGCCCGAGGCGCCCGGCGTCGGGGGCGCCGGACGGTCCTGTTCATCGACGAGATCCACCGGTTCAACAAGGCGCAGCAGGACGCTCTCTTGCCGGCGGTCGAGGACGGGACGATTGTGCTGATCGGGGCGACGACCGAGAATCCCTCATTCGAGGTGAATGCGGCCCTTCTCTCGCGGTGCCGGGTGCTGGTGCTCAACGCTCTGGGCGAGGACGAGGTTGCCGCGATCCTTCGCCGGGCTCTTTCGGATCCGGTGCGGGGCGTGGGATCTCTGCGGCCGGCGGTCTCCGAGGAAGACCTGATGCGACTGGCCCGGGCAGCGGCCGGCGACGCGAGGGTGGCGCTGTCGACGCTCGAGGCGGCCGCGATGGCGTCGGCCCCCGACCGGGGCGGCGAGCGACGGCTGGACTGGCCGCTGATCGCCGAGGCGCTCGGCCGCGCACGCTATGCGTTCGACAGGCAGGGCGAGGACTTCTACAACCTGATCTCGGCGTTCATCAAGTCGCTGCGCAACTCGGACGCGAATGCCGCGGTCTACTGGCTGGCGCGAATGATCGAGGGGGGCGCCGACCCGATGTTCGTGGCGCGCCGGCTTTGCATTCTGGCATCCGAGGACGTCGGGCTGGCGGATCCCCAGGCGATGGTGCAAGCCTCGACCGCGGCGCAGATCACTCACCTGATCGGCCTGCCCGAGGCGCTCTACCCGCTGACACAGGCGACGATCTACCTGGCCCGCGCGCCCAAGTCGAACCTGGTGAAGACGGCCTACAGCGCCGCGGCGGCGGATGCGGCCGAGTCGGCGCGCGAGCCCGTGCCGATGCACCTGCGCAACGCGGTGACCCCGCTGATGAAGGGCGTGGGCTACGGCCAGGGCTACCGCTACGCGCACGACGACCCCTCGGCCCGTGACGAGATGCCGTGCCTGCCTCCTGGGCTCATGGGTCGCGACTACCTTCAAGATGAGGGCTCCGGAGCGTCGACGTCGACCGAGCGCTGAATCCGCCCGAGCACACGCCGCCCGGACGAGGACGCGTCAGTAGGATGAGGGCGAGGACGACGGAGCGGCGCCCCGGGACTCGCCGAGCCGGGCCAGCAGGTGCTCGAGGGCGTCGAGGTCGAGCGGTTTGACGAGATGCTCGTTGAACCCGGCTTCACGAGACCGGCGGCGGTCCTCGTCCCGGCCATAGCCTGTCATGGCGACGAGGGTCAGCTCGGGCCAGACGGCGCGAGTCCGGAGCAACCTGGCGACCTGGTAGCCGTCCATCCCGGGTAGGCCGATGTCCAGAAGCACGATGTCGGGGTGGAAGACGTCGAATTCCTCAAGCGCCTCGGGGCCGGAGTGCGTCACGCGGCATTCGTGACCCCAGAGCTTGATGATCAGGCCGAGGCTGTCAGCCGAGGAGAGGTTGTCGTCCACGACGAGAACCCGGCGTCGCTGTCCGGCCGGCTCGAACGTCGGCGCGGGCGGCGGCGCCTCGTCGATCACGCCCTCGGCCGGGCGAGGCAGGGTCATGACGAACTCGCTTCCCTTGCCCAGGCCGTCACTACGCGCGGTCAGCGTCCCGTCATGGATCCGGACCAGGTTCCGCGCGAGGGTCAACCCGATCCCCAGTCCCCCCTGAGAACGGGCGAGCGAGTGGTCAACCTGGGTGAACAAACCAAAGATGTCCTCGACCATCTCGCGGGCAATCCCGATGCCGTTGTCCTTGACTCGGATGGCGATCTCGGCGGCATCGGCGGTCGCCTCGAGATGGATCACGCCGCCCTTGTCGGTGTACTTCACGGCGTTGGAGAGGAGGTTGTTCAGCACCTGCTCGATCCGGAGAGGATCAGCCCACATGACGACCTTTTCCTCGGGCAGGGAGACGTGCAGGTGGTGCTCCTTGGCCACGATGAGCGGACGCACCGTCTCGATCGACCGATTCACGATTGTGGAGAGGGTCACCGGCTCCCTGCGGAGCTGGATCTTGCCGCTGGTGATCCGGGAGACGTCAAGCAGGTCGTCCACCAGCCGGGCCATGCAGCGCACCTGCTGCTCGACCACATCCCGCATCTTCTCGCGCAGCTCGTGATCATTGCCGCGGAGCCGCATGATATGCACGGCGTTCAGGATCGGGGCCAGGGGATTGCGCAGCTCGTGCGCCAGCATGGCGAGGAACTCGTCCTTGCGCTGGTCGGCCAGTGCGAGCTCGTCGATCTTTTGCCGGAGCTCCTCTTCCAGCCGCTTGCGGTCGCTGATATCGCGCAGCGAGGCCAGAAGCGCGGGCTCGCCCTCCCATTCGGTCTCGACGACGCGCATCTCGGCGACGCGGATCTCGGACTCGAAGAGCGGTAGGTCGACCTCCGTCGTGTTGCCGGCGATGATCGGGATACCGAAGTATTCGCCGACCAGTTCCGCTGCCGGGCGATTGAGAAGCCGGGTGGCCGCCGGGTTGACGTAGCGGATCGTGCCGTCGTGCCGGACGACCAGGATGCCGTCGGCGTTCTTCTCGATGATGTTGCGGAACCGCGCCTCGCTCGCTTCCAGCGCGGGATCCGCCGCCGACTGTCCGACGTGCCGATCCGAGGGGTTTTCCATCGTCTTCCCTGGCTCATACCGGACTGCTGGGGCCGCGGTCGGGACAACACCCGCCGGGCGGCCCGATGGAACACAATTCGTGGAAGTGAGTGCTGCTTCTGCCGCGATGCCGGTCGACATTGCGGCCCCCCGACTGTTCCGTAGTCGCGCGGCCGGGCCGTGACTCAGGACGGCAGGGGCCGGAGATCCAGCCCCAGGAGCA
>JAKAUH010000987.1 GCA_021818605.1 Planctomycetota bacterium | reverse complement strand
GAACGTGTTCGCCAGCGTAGTCGTACCACCGATGACGTTGTAGATGGCCCCCATTAGATCGGGGTGACTGTTCGTGGAATTCCCCGTGAAGGTCGAGTCAGCGATGGTCATCGTCGCTGGAAAGAAGAGATTCGCCACGCCACTCCCGGCGGTATAGTTTCCGACCCCGCCCAGGTAGAGGACGGTGGCATTGTCCGCGAAGGTCGACGCCTCCACGCTGACCGTACTCCCCCCGGTCCTATCGTACTTGCCGATGTTCACCAGCCCGGCCCCCGCATCCGCGACATTGCCGGTGAAGGTGGACTGGTCAACCGATGCCGTCGCCTGGTCGACGAGGACACCGCCCCCCCAGATACTCGTCACATTGTCCGAGACCGTCGAGCCGATCAACGTCAGGCTGGCTCCGTCCTGGATGGCCATGCCCGCGCCGCCACTGTTCAGGAAGTCGTGCGAAGTAGTCAAAAAAGGCATCGCGTTGCCGTCGATCGTGGAGCCGGACACCGACACGGAGCCGCCGCCGACCGCGAACAGCCCACCACCCCCGGTGGGATTGTTGGCCAGGGTAGTGTCGGTGCCGGTGGCTGTGTTGTTGCTGAGGGTGGAATTGTCGATCGTGACGCCCCCGTCGACGCTGAAGATCCCGCCGCCGGCCAGCGTCGCGAGGTTGCCGGAGACCAGCGAGTCCACCAGGTCGAGTGTGCCGGAGTTGGCGATGCCACCCCCCTGCCGCGCGGTGCTGTTCGTGACCGCCGCGTTGGTCAGGGTGAGCGTCCCGGCGTTGACGACCGCCCCGCCGTCGGCGGAGCTTCCCACCTTGCCGTTGGTCAGGGTCAGGTTATCCACCGCCAGCGAGGCGCCGGCGTCGACGTTGAACACCCGGCCGAGCCCCTCCGCCGACACGGAGAACACCCGCCCGCCGTCCGCGGGGACCTCGGCCCGGATCGTCAGCGTCAGGCCGGAAGTCAGCGCCGGCAGCTCCTCGGTCAGGCGGATCGTGTTCGGGTCGGGCTGCCCGGGGACCGGCGTCGTGTACAGGCTGATCGGGATCACGATCACGTCCGACCAGGTGCCGCTGCCGGAACCGGCAGCCTGATCCATCGCCGTCCGCAAGCTGAGCGGGAACGCGGATTGGATGTCGGCCAGGGTGCTGACCACGTGCGGCGGCTCCTGGATCACGTAGTCCGTCTGTCCCAGGATGGTGATCGCCGCGTACCGTTCGGCGGCGGAGTCGTTCTCGGTGACCGTGAACGCGCCCGAGCCGCCCTGGTTGCCGGTGATGCTGAGCCAGGGCTGGTTGCTCGAGGGCGCCAGGGCGCCGACCAGTGGCAGGCCGCCGGGGAGTACGGGCTGCGTAAGCGTGCCGGGACCGGCCCCGGCCCCCACGTACGTGTTCACCGACGGCACGAAGGCGCGCGGCAGGACCTTGAGCGCAGAGTCCGCCGTATCGGCGATATAGACATCGCCCGAGGCATCCACGCTCACGCCTTCGGGATTCATCAGCCCCGATGAGACCAGGGTGGTGACCTGGCCGGTGCTCGCGACCCACTCCTTGACGGCGTTGTTGCCGGTGTCGCCGATGTAGACGTTTCCGGCGCCATCCACCGCCACGTCCGAGGGGCCGTTCAGTCCCGAGGAGACCAGGGTGGTGAGCTGACCGGTGCTCGCGACCCACTCCTTGACGGCGTTGTTGTTGCTGTCGGCGATGTAGACGTTTCCGGCGGCATCCACCGCCACCCCCGTGGGTCCGTTCAGTCCCGAGGAGACCAGGGTGGTGAGCTGACCGGTCGCCGCGACCAGCTCCTCGATGGCGTCATTTCCGTAGTCGGTGATGTACACGTTGCCGGCGGCATCCACTGCCACGCCATTGACTCCGGTATTTCCCGAGCTGACCAGGGTTGTGACCTGCCCGGTCGCCGCGCTCCACTTCTGGATCGTGTTGGAAAAAATGTCGGCCACGTAGAGGTTACCCGCAGGATCCACCGCCATGCCTGCATAATCACCCACACCGGTGAACACGGTGGTGACCTGTCCGGTCGTCGCGTTCCACTTCTTGACCGAGTCGAGGCTGGTGGTGTAGACGTTGCCCGACCCGTCGACCGCCGTCCCGTCCGGAAGAAACAGCCCCGAGGAGACCAGCGTGGTGAGCGGGTTGGCGAGGGTGTAATTGGGACCGGCCTGGGTCACCGTGAGCGGCTGACCCGCGACGGTCAGCGTGCCGATGCGGGTGACCCCGGAGTTGTTCTCGTCGAAGCTGAAGGTCGCCAGGCCGTTGCCCGTGCCGCCGGAGCTGGTGTGCAGCCAGGGGACGTTCGAGCTGGCGGTCCAGGCGCCGGTGGTCGCAACCACGACCGAGTCCCGGCCGGCGAACGTGCCCTCGACCACCGAGCTGGTCCCCAGGATGGTGAGCGCGATCCGTTCCTCCAGCGCCTCGAGGGCCAGTCGGCGACGGCGGCGAGCCACTCCGGAAGCGGATCGCATCGATTCGTGCATGCGGGCGAGAGGGCGGCGGTTGCGGAAACTCGGCGTCATGGAAGTTCCTTAGGCGGCTGATGGGTGTCGCACCGTGGCGAGGATGACTCTCTGTCTGTCAGGCAATCGGCATCGTGGCGATCCGGCCCTCCAGCGTCTCCAGCAAGGGCCTGAACCGGCGGGCCGCGGCGTGGGCCGAAGGGTGTCAGCGAGCGGGGAACCGGCTACGCACTCCCAGGGTGCGGATCAAGGTATCGCTCCGTTGAGGCAACCGAACCGGTCGCTTGCCGCGACCGCGGCTCGGTCGGGCATGGAGCGTCTCCCGGTCTCTGCACAAAGTCGAGGCGCCTGGGTCCTCGGGATGTTCGAGGAATGCGATGCCAGGCCTCGGCCGTCCCCGCAGGCCCAGTAGCTCCCCCGGCCAGGGCCGGCGGCAAGACGCTCCTACGGTGTTCCCTGCGCGCCGACGGAAAAACGGGACAGGAGTGGCCGGAAGATTTTTGACGCGAGGCGGAAATTGACGCGTCATCGTCCGAAGGGGTCGACAGGAAAGGCGGCGTCGAGGAGGGCGGATTCGGCGGTATTCATGTCGAAATTGGCTAAGGGCGCGGCAAAGAATAATCGTTACACACAAACGCGGCGTCGCCCAGGAATATAAGCGATAACGAGACACGAGCGTAACGATTAATCCTGTGCGGACACTAACATGGCGAGTGCTTCGAGGGCAACCTCGCGCGTCACCGCCCCGCCGGTCGCGCCGCCGTGGTACCCTCGTAGCGCGAGTTCGCAAGTGGCGCGGGCTTCGTCGGTTCGGCCCTGGTGGTGGAGTGCCGGGGCCAGCAGAAAGCCGTCGAGCGCCGGGGCGTCCGGACGCGAGGCGACGCGCTCCAGAACGGCCGCCGCCCGGGGCCAGTCACCCAGGCTCAGATAGGCGGTCCCCAGCCGCGTGAGGGCCGATCGGCGGGGGTCGTCGCGAATCACCGCGAGCGCGGGTTCGAAAAGCGGAACGCTCCGCCCCGTCGTCCAAAGCCGGAAGCCCCCCAGGCTCTGGTTGTTGACCGATTCCGGGAATTCGAGCACGACGCGAATCCTCGTGGCGGACCCGCTCGCGATGGGCGTTCCAATCGAAAAGTCGGCACGGTGGACAGGTCCCGAAAGCGGCACGACGGTCCAGCCCGTGGCAGGGTCGCCGTCGATGGCGGCCGCCACGCCCGGACCTCCCATCACCTGATCATCGATGTCGGCCAGGGCACCTGTCCACCGGGCCGGCTCGAACAGCGAGCTTTGTGCCTCGGCGGTGTGACTGAGCCGGATCTCGCCGAGAACGAATCGGCCGTCTCGCCCCCCCGACGGTTCCCCAGGGACACGGTCCGAGGGTTCGAGCGACTCGACCCGGAGTGCGGTGACGCAATCGACTCCCGCTTCGGCCTCGATGGTGTAGACATCGCTGGTGAGAGTCTTGCCGCCGACGCGGATCGAACCGTCGGGCAAGACTTCCAGCTTCGCACCCGATGCGGCGGACACCGTGACCGGTTTGAGCGGGTGCCAGCCGCGCGACAGGCTGGCGCGCGGGAGTATTTCCGCAACGATCGCGGCAGCCTGCTCATCGGCGGGGTTTTCAGCAAGTTGTTTCTGTGCGAGGTCGAGCGCCCGTGCGAGTGTCTCGGCTGCCTGGCTCGCGTGTCCGGCGCGTTCGAGAAAACGGCCGAGTTCGATCCACCGCCGCGGGTCCCTGGGAAGCCCTCGCAGAGCGCGGCTCAGGGCCTCCCCCGCGGCATGCTCTTCGCCCTGGTCCCAGCAGCCGAACGCGTGTTCGACCCAGGGGGCAGGATCGCCCCGGTCGGCAGCCAGGGCGTGCTCGTGGGCGATCCGGGCGTCCGCGAAGTCTCCTCGGTCGAACAGGGCACGAGCACGGAGTAGCCAACCTGCGACGTCTCCGGCCCCAGGTATCCTCAACAGCGAGT
The DNA here is from genome assembly GCA_021818605.1 of Planctomycetota bacterium. GTDB lineage: Bacteria > Planctomycetota > Planctomycetia > Isosphaerales > Isosphaeraceae > JAKAUH01. The sequence goes on along the minus strand of JAKAUH010000987.1, from coordinate 6,507 downwards.
GCCTTGGGCCGGCGTCCCAGATGTTGATGGTTGAACCCGCTGTGTTGTAGGCCGCGATTCGCGCGCCGTCGGGGCTGACGGCCAGGAGCGGGGTGAAGCCGAAGTTTCCAACGGGCGGTCCCAATCCGCGGAGGAGAATCACGGGCGTACCCGTGCGTGCCTCTTGAAGCTGAACATTTCCCTCATAACCCACGACGGCGAGCCGCGCCGCGTCGGGGGTAAACACCATGCCGTACGGGTTGCGCGGACAGGGTGTTTCGGCGACCTCGCCTGTTTTCAAGTTCCAGAGTGCGACCTGATTCGTGCTGAACAACGCGACCGCCAGGACGTCACCCTCGGGGTGGAACCGAAGCGACTGCAGCGGCCCCGCAAATTCACGAGAGATGAGCTCTGCCCCCGTCCCAACGTCCCAGACGGTCACCCGGGCGCCATGGTCGCCGTCCTTCGGAGGCATGAGACAGGCCGCGAGACGGCGGCCGTCGTCACTCAAGGCCAGTGCGTGGAAGGCCCCCTTCGCCTGGGGTTCGATCGTGCGCAGGACGCGCTCGGAAGTCGAGTCCCACACCTTCACGATCGGCCGCTCATCTGGCCCCCCGTGAGCCGCCGCGGCGACAACGCGATTGTCGGCGTGAAACGCCACGGCGGTCACGCGGTGTCCTGGCAGGTCCAGGGCCGCCATTTCCCGGCCCAGCAGCGTGTCCCAGATCCCTAGCCGGGCGGGCTTTCGCTGCGTCGGGGCCGCGAGCTTCCGCGCATCGGGGCTGAGGCTGAAGTCGCTGCGCGGCCAAAACGGCTGCCTGCTGAAGGGGAGGAGGTGCTCGACCCGGACGACGCCGGTCGACTCGGTAACGGACGAGAGGCTGTTCGATAGCCAGTCGGCACAGATGAGCCCGGAACCGGAAAAGGCGAAGCTCAGGGCGGTGGCCTGCCCGAACGGCGTCCTCAGGCCCTTGCCGCGCGGCTCCCGCTCAGGGTCGTACACGCGGACCCCGCCGAGACTCCAGCCTGTGACGTAGAGGCGGCGGCCATGGCCCCCGAACGTCAAATCCGACACGATCGACTCCTCCGTGAGGATCGACGAGCGTTCATGTCCATTGAGCGCGTCGAGGACCCAGATCGCCCCCCCGGTGCCGGCGAGCGCAAGCCGCCCGCCGTCCGGACTGAAGGCGATCGATGAGATCTCGCCGGGACGCGCCAGCTTGTAGAGGGTCCGCCCGTCAGTTGCGTCCGCCGAGACGATAGCCGAGATACCCTCAGCGATTGGCTCGACCTGACCGACACAGGCCAGCCGGCGGCCGTCGGGAGACCAGGCAACCAGGGACGTCGTACCGGCGCGAGAAAAAACCGTCGCCCCGGGACGATATTCGACATTCGACCAGTGGCGGACTTGCAGACCCGACGGACCGCCCATGGCGAGCCGGGTTCCGTCCAGGTTAAAGGCCAGGCAGTGGATCTTTTCCGGGATCCAGTCCGTCTCGCGGCCAGTCTCCGGGTCCCAGACCTGAGCGAGCCCTTCCTTCGTGATGGTCAAGAGGCGCCGGCCGTCTCGAGACCAGATGAGGCCCCCCTGACGGCCCGCAGCCCTGGCATTTCCGCCCAGCTGCATCGCCAGGAGAGCTCGCCCGGTATCTGTTTCCCAGACGAGAACCCGGCCGTCGTGACCCATCGTCGCAAGGCGATGACCGTCTGGTCGGAACGCAACGCCTTCGACAAGTGCGCGATGACCACGGAGTTCTTTGCGGACCTTGCCGTCCACTCTGCCGACGAGGTACGTGGAGACTTTATCACCCTCTCCAATGCGAGACGCAATCTGGTCCGCGGTTCCGACGGCGAGTAGCTCGCCGTCGGGACTTAAGGCCAGGGTGTGTGTGCTGTGCTCGCGCGACGTCTCGGGGTTGATCAGTGAGATGACCCGCAGTTGAGGGGTGCAGTAAAAATCGAGATAAGACCATTCCCACCCCCGGCGATCCTTCCCGCCGGCCTCCGGCCGGCACGAGTCAAGGAGTCCTCTGGCCGTGCCAGGACTCCCCAGGCGGAGGGCGGCCTCGGCCTGGCCAATCCGGGCCACATAGACGTTTTGCTCAGCCACTTCACGGTCGCGATCGGCACGTTCGAGCGCTGCCTGCGCCGAGAGCCTGGCCCCGTGCTCGTTGCTGGCAGCGTTACGGCTCTCCTCGGCGAGGGCCGCCATCCGCCCCGAGGCCCGCTCGTTCTCGCCCGCCAATCGTGACATCCGACGGGCGACGGCTGTCGCGGCGATCGTGGTTCCCAAAAGTACGAGGATGAGCAGGCTCCCCAGAGTGGCGATGACCGGGTTGCGTCGGATCCAGCGGTAGGATCGCTCGGTCGCACCAATCCGCCGCGCCAGAATTGTCTCGTCGTCGAGGAACCTGCGCAGGTCCTCGCATAGTTCGTCGGCTGTCGCGTAGCGGTGTGCCGGGGCTTTCTCGATGGCTTTGAGGACGATCGTTTCCAGGTCACGCGGGATGCGGGGCTCGAGCGCGCGTGGGCGGGTCGGTTCGTCGTCCTGGATCTGTCGGGCAAGCGCGGCACGGTCGTCGGCATCAAAGGCGGGCCGTAGGAGGAGTAACTCGTAGAGGGTGAGCCCGAGAGAATAGAGGTCGCCACGCGCGTCTCCGCCACCGCGGAACCGCTCGGGCGCCATGTAACGGAAAGTGCCCAGCACATCGCCCGTTCGGGTCAGGTTCGCATCGTCATCTGCCTTGGCCAGACCGAAGTCGCTGACCCAGACGACCCCTTCGGTGTCGAGTAACAGGTTCGACGGCTTGATGTCACGGTGGGTGATACCTCGGGCGTGAGCGTGGGCGAGCGCCGATGCGACCTGGCGGCCGATATCCGCGACCGCCCGATAGAACGCGTGACGCCTCGATTCCGCGGTCGAAAACTGGGTCCCACCGGGCAACACTGCGGAGCCCTCAACGAACAGGCGCGATGTCGAGGCACGATCGCGGGGGTGGCTCCCCTCGGTGCGCGACGCCCCCGAGCCGAGTCGGGAGTCCGGTGGACCCAGCCGGCCGGACAGTAGCGACAACGCGACGGCGAACCCTGTCACGGGTCCCGACCGCCGCACGGCGACTTCGTCCGTGAGCTGTTCGATCAGCGGCGTTTCACCCGATCTGAGTTTTCGCAGTTCGTCGATCACGGCATCGAGACTTTGGCCGCGTATGAACTGCATCGCGTAGTATCGGACGTCGCAGTCCTCGCCGACCTCGAAGACCGGCACAATGTTGGTATGGTGCAGCCGCGCCGATGTCCGCGCTTCGCGGCGGAAGCGCTCGAGCATTGTGCTGTCTCGCGACGAGTGTGTCGGAAGCACCTTGAGGGCCACGCGACGACCGAGTGAAATCTGTTCCGCCTCGTAGACCGTCCCCATACCCCCTCGACCGATCTCCCGAATGACCCGGTAGTCGCCCACCTGGGAGAGCGTGGGGACACTCGATCGGGCACTCACCTGGTCGCAGAGGATTTCGTCGACTTTCTCGACCTGGATCAGCGTCGGGAAGAGCTCAAAGATCTCTTCGGCGAGGTCCGGGTACCGACTGGCATAGTCTTTTAGGGACGGGCGCTCACCGCGGCGGAAGCGTTCGACAAACTCCTCGGAGAGTTGATCCAGCAGATTGTCTCGAACGCTCTCGTTCATCGGTCAGATCTCCTCCAGCCTGTCCTGCATCACCTCGAGGACGGACTTGAGCCGCCGCATGGCCCGGAGGTATCGCTTGGCACCTGCCTCCTCGGTGATTCCCAGGGCTCGGGCAGTCTCCGCGCGACTAAGCTGCTCGAAATGGCGCAGGGCGAGCACTTCTCGGTCCAGTGAATCGAGCGCGTTGAGCGCCTCCTGAACGCGTATCACCTGCTCGGCCCGGATCGCCGCGCTGGACGGAGAAGTCAGTCGGCCTAGTAGCATCGATGCGAGCGCCGCAGAACTGGCCTGGGGCAACGGCTGGCGGTAGAGTGAGACCTCCTGCCCCGCGTCCCGCATTTTCGCACCGAGGTTGCGGCGATGAACGATCGCCAGCCGCTCGCAAACGACCAGCCTCAGCCACAGGAACACCGGCAGATCATTTCGTTTGAGATAGGCGTCGAGCCGCGACGTGGCGTCGAGGAACGCCTCCTGTAGTACGTCGGAGGCATCGACGCGTCCCTGAAGGCGCGAGTCCAATCTGAGCTCCACCAGTCGCCGAAGCCGGTGCCGCTCGTTTTGAAACAGGTTCGCCAGCGCCTCGCGGCCGCCCTCCCGAAGAGAATCCACTTTCGTGTCCACCTCGCTCGCGTCGTTCGCCATGTTGCAAGCTCCGTTCTTCTGAACCTGCGCGAAACGGCGTTTGCGGGACGACCTCACGAGAAATCAATCCGATTATAACGGGTGCAGACCGTTTGGCTGCTCGCCTGGCATTCTCATGCCGCTTCGGGTAGTCGAGTGGGCGTTCTGCTACGGATCTGAACGGCCTGGCCGCGCTTAAGCTCCAGGCTACGCAGACAGCCGGGGGTCAGACCTAAAGACAGCCGAGACATCCGGGGTTAGACCTACTGAGCGTTGCATAGAGAAGTTAAGTCTCATAGCACCAGTCCAGCGCCGACTCGGGCCAGGAATTCCCCGACCTCCGCCCGTCGGTGGATCGGCGACCGGTCCCAGATCCTCAGCAGCCGGTCCCCCACCGCATGACCCAAGTGGAGCAGGCACTCGATTACATGCATCTTGTTGAGCGATCCCGGGCGCACCATCGTGGCGATCTTACCTCGGGGAGTAACCGCCCCCATGACCGAAAGGTGATCCCGGGTCTGCCACTCGTTCAGCACGGGCGTCTCACCCCTGGGCGAATAGGTCTTGACGACCCCGGGCAAGAGGTAGAACCCCGATTCGTCCACGAAAACAGGCTCCCGGCGCTCGCGCCGCGCCCGGCGTCGGAGCTCGGGCCAGACCTCCGTGCGCCAGTGACTGCCAAAAAGGACAGGCCCTTCTCCGCCGTGTTGTGCTGCTGTGGTCGCCAGGCTGCATGGATGTCCAAGCGGCGGAAATCGGCCTGTCCTCTGTCGCTCCCTGTCGCTCCTCTGTCGCTTCCTTCCTTTTTGGGATTCCCACAGGACCAAGAGATGGGGAGCAGGCCAGCATCCGAGCGAGAGGTTCGCCCCGAGCTCCGGGTCTCGGCGGTATAATGGATCTCGGGATCGGAGCCGCGAGGGTCGAATGGGCCTGTATTGAGCGAGTCAGCTATGCCTGCAAAGAATGTCGACCACGACGCCGTCATCCGGGCGCTCGTGGCCGATGGATGGACGATTACTGACGACCCGCTGAAGCTCGAGTATGGCGATCGTAACCTGTACGTCGATCTTGGGGCGGAAACCTCCGCGGTCGGCGCCGAGAAGTTGGGTCGTAAGATCGCCGTGGAGATCCAGAGCTTCCTGAGTGCGTCCCCGCTCCGAGACCTGGAGGAGGCCGTCGGGCAGTACCAGGTGTACGACGCGGTCCTGTCCGAGACCCAGCCCGAGCGTCAGCTCTACCTCGCGGCCCCGCGGCGGACCTACGAGACCGTGTTGACCGAAAAAATCGGCCAGCTCATCATTGCGCGACTGGGATTGCGGCTCCTCATCTTCGACGACCAGAGCGGGAGGGTCCACCGATGGATCGAGTCGATCGATACCGGCAGATCGCGAGACAGGTAATCGAGCATTATGCCGCGTGGCGGCCTTCTCATGGTGAGATCGCCAGCGAGGCGATCGTGGATCCGGAGAAGGACCATTACGAGGTGGTCCACGTTGGCTGGGATGGCGAACGCCGGGTGCACGGCTCGGTGATCCACCTCGACATCATCGACGGGAAGATCTGGATTCAACACGACGGGACGGACCGGCCGGTTGCCGAGGAACTCCTGGCCGCGGGGGTCCCCCGAGAGGATATCGTGCTGGCGTTCCACCCCGCCCGGGTGCGTCACCGTACGGGATTCGCCGTGACCTGAGACCTCGCGACGGTCAGGCGCTGAGACGGCCGCGACGTATCCGAGGGGCCGGGAGGGGAATAGGGGCCGGGAGGGGGACATTGGAGGCCGGGAGGGGGACCTTGCTAATTATCGATGGGATATGCGCAGGATAGGGCAGGCGTGCTATCCCAGATTGCCCAGACTCCGACCATATTTAGGAAGATCCCCATTAGCCCCCCTAGGAATGTCCCCATTAGCCCCCCATTAGCCCCAGTTCCGCTACGACTCCTCACGTTTCGTCGTCGGAAGGCATCTGGTCCCAGAGTTCATTCTGATGCAGCCAGATCGGACCCGCATTCCTGGCGATGTATTCCTCGACGGGCATGCCATCGATCGTCGGCGGCCTGCGGACGCGCTTCTGCTTGCCATTGATGAAGATCGTCATGAAGTCCCGTTTCCGCTCGCGCTTCGCCTTCCTCTCGGCGGCGGTTAGCTTTCGTTGCGGCTTCGGGGTCTTTTTCTTTTTCTTCGACTTTGTCATGGGATCACTAGTTCGTGTCCAGGTGTGCTG
>JAKAUH010000155.1 GCA_021818605.1 Planctomycetota bacterium | reverse complement strand
CACCGCGGGGATAGAACTGCAGCACCGGGCTGTCGCCGGGCGTCAGACCGGCCTTTTTCAGCAGGGACAGGTCCGACTGCTTGCGACCCGCGCCCTGCCAGAGGAAATACAGGCGGTTGTCCTTCTGACCTGATCCATACCGCTTGGTCGGCTGCGCGCTGGAAAAGTGGGAGATGTACGTGAGCTGGTTGGCGCCCGTGACGACGGCCAGCTCGACCCCCAGGGCGTCGAGCTGCCGCGCGTATTCGTCGGCGGTCTGGCCGTCGCGGTAAACAATACTCCAGCGCTGCTCGCGTGAGACGCCGCCATCGCCGGGTCCGAAGCCGAGTCCCGGGCCGCCGGAGCCGATTTTCGACGACTTGCGGCCGGTGGCCAGCGCGCCGCCATGGGGCATCACGGCGCCGATGTCGACCTCGGCGAGTTCCTGGCTGGCCTCGGAGATCGCGTCGACCATCGCGGCCGGGGTCTGCTGGACGGCCGGCTCCTCGAAGTCGCTGGCCTCCTCCTCGTTATTGGAGGCGAAGGCCGAGGCGTCGGCGCCGGCCACGTCGATCTTCTCGGTCGAGCCGGCGACGCCGTCCGGGCTGCCGCCGCCGCCGCCGGCCACCTCGATGATCTGGAGCGGGGCCGTCACGCGCGAGGCGAATGCCTGGTTGGTGGCGTAAACGAGGGCCAGCCAGCCGACGACGAGGACGGCGCCGAGGACGCTCGCCATCAGGAACGACGAGACGCGGTCATATGGCGACTCGCCCAGGATCTTCGGATCGGGCGGCGGCGGCTCGGGCCGGGCTTCGGGCCTGACCTGCGCCCTGGGGTCGGCCGGAGCGACCGGACCGCGCGGCGCCGGCCCGGCGCCTCGGCCTCGCGGGAGGACGGGCACGCCCTGACCTCCGGGCATCGCGCCGCGGCCGCCGGTCGATGGCTGGCCTGGAGATCCGCGGGGGATTCGAGATCCATCGCCTGTCGACATCTCGGGGGCTCCCGTGCGGGTTGACGATGCATTGCGTTGCAAGTCGGTGCGACGCGGTGCAATTGCGGTCGATCGGGGCTGGGGTTTCCGGCCTTCGTCCCGCCTTCGGGCCGCGCCTCGGGGCGCGGCATCGGCCTGGCGGGGGTCATCGCTCGGTTACTCGGTGGCCACGTCCAGTGGTCGTATCGCGTTGTACCAGTCACGCCAGCGGGCGGCAGCCTCCTTGCGCTGCGCGGGGGTCGACGGGCTGGGCGGGCCGAGCCCCTCGATCTTGCGGCTAATCAGCTCGAGGCCCATCCGCGCCGCGTCGACCACGTCGGGGTCGGGATCGACCAGCGTGTCGATCAGGTTGGGCACGACGTCCATGTCGCCGGTGTGCGCCAGCGACCACGCCGCGACCCGGCGCAGGCCGGGGTCGCGGTCGGTGAGCATCTTGCGGAACCGAAGCTTGAACGGGCGCAAGGCGTCGGGGCCCTCGCGATAGTAGCGCTCGACCAGCCCGGCGACGGCGGCCTCGGCCTTCTCGGCGCGGGGGTCCTCCAGGACGGCCAGCATTCCCTCGATGGCCCCGTTCATCGGCCGGCTGACCACACGGCCGCCGGCGATCGTCATCGAGCTCAGGTCCCTGGGCAGTCCGCGACCGCCGAGCAGGGTCCCGGCGCCCAGGCGCTGGATCTGGATGCGGCGCAGTGTCTTGGCGGTGGACTTCGTCAGGAAAAGAATGCCCCACGAGGTGTTCACATCCGGGCCGTTCATGCCCTCCCAGGAGCCGTCGGCTTTCTGGGTGCCATGGAGGAAGGCGACGCCCCGCTGATACCAGTCGAGCCGGCCGATCGACTGGCGGTTGGACAGCGCGCCGATCCGCTCGAGCCCATAGAGCATGTAGTAGGGGGACTGGCCGGCCGCGGGTGGCGACGTGGTGAAGTGGCCCGAGATCCACGACATGCCCCGGTTGATGGAGTGCTCCAGGTCATGGAATTTGAGGCCGAGCTTGAACCCGCCGACACCGTCCTCGCCGAGTGGTGTCAGCAGGGTGGTGGTGGTCCGCTTCTCGATGCGATACGGATCGAGCTGCCGATGGCAGATGAGAAGGCTGCCGGTGGCGGCGGCCGTCATGGAGACCGTCTCACTTGAAAGGTTCATCTCGTCGTGGTGGTAGACCCACCCGCCGTCGTCGAGCTGGGTCGAGATGTAAAAGGAGGCGATCCGTTCCCAGGCATGCGGCGGGACGCGGACGTTCGCGCTCTCGGCCTCCCACAGTCCCAGCACGGCATACTGGGTGATTGATGTGTCGCCCGCGGTCCGGCCCTTGTAGTCCCAGCTCCCGTTGGCGTTCTGGTTGGCGAGCAGGTAATTGGCGATCATCTGCAGGAACGGGCGGTTGCCGATCGGGTCGAGAGCCGCCAGCGCCATGGCCGAGACGCCGGCCTCATACGGACCCTGGCCCTCGGTGCGCTCGGGGAAGTACTCGCTGCTGGTGAACCGCGAGCGCACCTTGTTGATGCACGCGGCCAGCGCTGGATCGGTGGCAGGTACCTCGGCCTTGATCATGGCCAGCGCCATCATCCCCGACTCGCCGGCGCCGGGCAGGTTGGGCATTCGGCCGCGGATGTAACGGAGAGCCGCCTGAACGGCTGGCTCTTGCTGAGCCAGCGCCGACGGGCCGGCGGCGGCCATCGTCAGGCACGCCAATCCCAGACTCATCGCCAGGCTGCCGCGCATTCGTCCTGTCATGTCGCAGTCGCCCTCATCGCGTGGAACGACATCGGAATGCCGGACGTCGCCGAGGATTGGGACAACGCCGGGGACCGCATCGAGTCATTGTAACACCCCGGCGCGCGGAAGCGAACGGCCTATCACTGGATTGTCATGGAAACTCGTGATACAAGAAAGGCGTGCGGGTCGTCGGATGGCCTGCATCTTCTGGCTTTCCCGCAGTCGCCTCACCGTGGCCAGTCTCACCTCTCCCCTGGCCGCGGCGTGAGCGTCGCCGATCGTCCTGCGCGCCGGTGGCCGCAGGTCGGATTCGGTTCCATCCATCGGGCCGCTATCCGGGACTGGCGCGGGCGGGATCTCGGCACGCGGCGGACGAACGCAAATCGCGCGTGGATCAGCGTTAAGATTCGCTCGCAACGTCCGGAGCGATCGGACCTCCGCTCGGATCGATCGGGGATCAGGGAGCCGGCCCAGCCGGGGCATTTGGATCGATGCAAACGAACTCCGCGCCTGATGACGGCCTGTACGGCGGCTACGTCCTGGAGCCCTACGACGAGATGTTCGAGGCGGCCGGGCGCCCTCGCCCGCATTACCGCGACCTCCACGAGAGGCTGGCCGGTCTGGGACCCCAGGAGCTGGAGCGCCGCCACCGGCTGGCCGATCTGTCGATGCGGCAGCAGGGGATTACTTTCACCGTTTACGGCCGCGAACAGGGGGTCGAACGGATCATCCCGTTCGACCCGGTTCCCCGGCTCCTCGACGCCCGCGAGTGGTCGCGGATCGAGTGCGGGCTGGAGCAACGGGTCCGCGCGCTCAACCTGTTCATCGCGGATGTCTACCGTGATCGTAAGATCCTCCACGACCGGGTTGTCCCGCCCGAGCTGGTCTACGGCGCTTCGGGTTACCGCCGGCAGTGCGTCGGGCTGCACGCGCCGCGCGACGTGTACATCCATGTCTCCGGGATCGACCTGATCCGAGACGCCGACGGCCGCTTCCTCGTGCTGGAGGACAACTGCCGCACGCCTTCAGGTGTCAGCTACGTCCTCAAGAATCGCCAGGTGATGAAACAGGTCTTCCCGCTGCTGTTCGGGCAGCACGACATCCGCCCGGTGGACGACTACACCGACAATCTGCTGGCGCTTTTGCGCTGGATTGCCCCGGAGGGTTGTGACGACCCGGCAGTCGTCGTCCTGACGCCCGGCGTTCACAACTCGGCGTATTACGAGCACAGTTTCCTGGCGCGGCAGATGGGTGTCGAGCTGGTCGAGGGGCGCGACCTGGTCTTCGACCGGGGGCAGATCTTCCGGCGCACGACCCGCGGCCTCCAGCGGGTGGACGTGATCTACCGGCGGGTTGACGACGACTTCCTCGACCCGATGACGTTCCGCAAGGACAGCATGCTGGGTGTGCCGGGGCTGATCGGCGCGTATCACGCCGGCAACATCGGCCTGGCGAACTCGCTCGGTACCGGCGTGGCCGATGACAAGGGAATCTATCCGTTCGTCCCTGACATCATCCACTATTATCTCGGCGAGGACCCGATCCTGGAAAACGTCGAAACGTTCCGGCCGCTTGTGCCGTCGCACCGGCAGCACATCCTGGCGAACCTCGAGTCGCTGGTCGTGAAGGCAGTGGATGCCTCCGGGGGATATGGGATGCTGATCGGGCCCGCGTCGACGCGAGAACAGCGTGAGGAATTCGCCCGGAAGATCCAGGACAACCCCCGCGGCTACATCGCTCAGCCGACGATCCGCCTGAGCCGGCATCCGACGTTCATCGATGGCCGCCTGGATGGCCGCCACATCGACCTGCGGCCATTCGTGCTCTATGGCGAGACGATCACGGTGCTCCCCGGCGGGCTGACCCGCGTGGCCTTGCCGCGCGGGAGCCTGGTCGTGAACAGCTCGCAGGGGGGCGGGACGAAAGATACCTGGGTACTCGGAGGCGCCTCGGATGCTTAGCCGCGTCGCCGAGAACCTGTTCTGGATGAACCGCTACCTCGAGCGAGCCGAGAACGTCGCGCGCTTGCTGGGCATCGAGCTGGATCTCGAGCTCGACGCCGGGGGACGCTCGGGTGAATCCGGTTCGTCGCCCGTCGAGATTGCGCTCAACGTCCTGGCCTGCCGCACCGAATTCGTCGTATCTCACGGGCCGGCCGACCGGACGGCGGACCTCGAGTTCCTGACCTTCGACCGCGGCAATATGCAGTCGATCCTCTCGATGATCGCCCGCGCCCGCGAGAACGCCCGCGGCACGCAGGAGTCGATCGGCGTCGACGCCTGGCGGCAGGCGAACCGGTTGTATCTGTATCTTTGTAGCTCCAAGGCCCGCCGACGGTTCCACTCGAGCCCGTCGAGCTTCTACACCACGATCAAGGACTCGTGCATCCTGTTTGACGGAATGATCCAGAACACCCTGCCGCGCGATGAGGTGTATCATTTCCTTCAACTCGGCCGGTTCCTCGAGCGGGTCGACGTGATGGGCCGGATCCTCCACGCCAAGTGCCAGGACTCGATGGCGACCGAATCGGGCACCGGCGGCAGCGAACCCGGGATCGAAAGCGTGCGCTGGACCGGCCTCCTGCGAAGCTGCTCGGCCTATGGCGCCTATCTGCGGAGCGAGCGTGACCGCGTCGATCCGCTGAGCGTCATCCGCTTCCTCGTCCTCGACCCCGATTTCCCTCGCGCCGTGCGGTTCTGCGTGGCCAGGTGCCGCGAGTCGCTTCGCGAGATCGTCGGCGGCGACGACGACGAGGTGGCGATCGAGGCCGAGCGGCTGCTCGGCCGCCTCGAGAGCGAGCTGCGATATATCGACGTCGGTGAGATCTTCGAGCGCGGACTCCTTCCCTTCCTCGACGGGATCCAGTCGATCTGCCGTCGCGTCGGGCAGGAAATCCAGCGCACCTTTTTTCTGGTGTGAATCATGCTCCTGCGCGTCCTGCACGAGACGAAGTTCAGCTACACCGAACCGGTCTCGGAGACCGTCTTCGAGGTTCGGATGGCGCCTCCCACGGACGAGGACCAGACGAACCTCGGCTATCACCTGCGGACGCTCCCCGTGGCGCCGGTGACGATCTACCGCGACGGCTTCGGCAATCGGGTGGACCTGTTTAACACCCTTACGCCTTACCGTGAGCTGGTGATCCGGGCGACGTCGATCGTGCGGGTGCACCGGGCCGAGCTGGCGATGGCCCGGCTGGAGCGCGTCCGGTTCGATCCGGATCACGACGATTTCCGCACGGCGTCGGCCATCGAGTATCTCCTGCCCAGCCCGCTGGTTGCCCGGACGCCCGAGCTCGACGAGTTCGTGGCAGGACTGCCCGACTGCCAGGGCTCGATGGCCGAGGTCGTCGCCAGGCTGATGGCGGCGGTGCGCTCGCGGCTGGCTTACGAGAAGAAGGTCACCACCGCCCGTACCCCGGTCGGCGAGGCGCTGCGCCTGGGTCGAGGAGTCTGCCAGGACTTCTCCCATCTGTTCCTCGCGGCCTGCCGGGGGATCGGCCTGCCGGCCCGGTATGTCAGCGGCTACATTCACCTGCCGGGCGAGGTTGCCACTCACGCCTGGTGCCAGGTCTGGGCGGGCCGCGCCGGCTGGGTTGAAGTCGATCCCACCCACGACACCTATCCGGCCAACGATCATGTCAAGATCGCCATCGGGCGCGACTACTCGGACGTCCCGCCCAACCAGGGGCTATGGAAGGGCCGCGCCAGCGAGAAGATCAGCGTGAGCGTGAAGGTCGATGCCATCGAACGAATCCCGGCGGGGTGGGACGATTGGTCGATCGCGGAGGCTCCCTGGTCTTCGGGCGCCTGGCTCCAGGCGCAGCGGCAAGGTCCCCGAGCTCGCGGCGGCCTGCCGGCCTCCTCGTTCCGCCAGCAACAGGGCCAGCAGCAACAGACTGGCGAGGGCTGAGTCAACCAGTCTTACGGCTTCGACTGGCCGGCCGGATCGTCGGACCGAACGAGCGGCCGGACGCGAATGTTGCGGAACGCGACCGGGCCGTGATCGGCCTGGAGCAGGATCGGCCCACGCGGGATTTCCCGGTTGTGCCAGGCGTGGCCGGTGGGCGTCTTGACGGCGACGTCCTGGTGGATGATCTGCCCGTTGAGCACAACCTTGTCGAAGCGGGCATCGGCGATCTTCTTGCCCGAGCCGTCAAACCGAGGCGCCTGGAAGATGACATCGAGGGTCTGCCACTCGCCCGCCGGCCGCGCCGCGTTCACCTTCGGAGGCGTGCCCTCGTCGAGGTAGTGGTATCTGGGCAACAGTTCGGCCCGGGGGTAGATGCCGCCGCTGTGCGTGGCCCTGGGCCGGGCGACTCCGTGGCTGTCAACGATCTGGATCTCGTAGAGGCCCTCGAACTTCACGCCCGAGTTCGACCCTCTAGGAACCAGGAACTCGAAGTGCGCCTCGACGTCGCCGAACGACACCCGAGTCAGCAGGTTGGTCGTCCTGCCACTCCGCCCGTTGATGATGACGCCCTTGCCGTCGACCGGTACGAGCTTCCTGGCGTTTTTGGGATCGATCCTGGCGCCGCCGGCCTCGAACCAGCCTCCAGTGGGCGTACGCCAGGCGGCCAGCGGATCGTCGCCGATCAGGGGAATCCAGCCGTTGTCGTCTCCCGGCGCGCCGCGGCTCGGGGCGGGCGCGAACGCACAGCAGACGGCGAGAAAGCAAGCAATCGAGGCGGTCATCGTCCGGAGCATGGCGGTGCGACTCCCAGAGGTCCGTTGGCATGGGTTGATGGTACGCGGGGCGACGGACACGGACAACCACCCGCCGCCGATTTGCGTCGAGGTCCGGCGTCTCGTAAACTGGGACTTGCCCCGCCGTTTCCCACCGGGAGTTCTCGACATGCCACCGCCGCTGTCCGGCCTGATCCCCGCCTGTCATACTCCGTTCGACCGTTCGGGCGAGCTGGACGTCTCGGTCGTCCCGCGCCAGGTGGAGTTATTTCGCGAGTGCGGGATGAACGCCGTGTTCGTCGCCGGAACGACCGGGGAATTCTCGTCCTTGACTCGCGACGAGCGGATGGCGCTTTGCGACCGCTGGATGCGGGAGGCCGGGGATTCGATGGCGATCGCGGTCCATGTCGGGCATAACTGCCAGGCGGAGGCCATCGCGCTGGCGAAGCACGCGAGGAAATCGGGCGCCGCCGCGGTGGCGGCCGTCGCGCCGAGCTACATCAAGCCGGCGGGCGTCGCCGACCTGGTGGACTTCATGACGCCGATCGCCGCCGCGGCGGATCCCCTGCCCTTCTACTACTACGAGATCCCCGGCATGACGAACGTGCGGATTCCGGCCGCGCGATTCCTGGTGGAAGGGCGAGCAAAAATCCCGACCCTGCGGGGGCTGAAATACTCGCACAACGACCTGGTCGAGCTGCAGGAGTGTCTGGCGGCATCGGGCGGCGAGTTCGAGGTCGTTTTTGGCTTCGACGAGTTCCTGCTGGCCGGGCTCGCGATGGGCGTCAACGGGGCGGTCGGCAGCACCTACAACTTCGCCGGGCCGCATTACCGGAAGATCATGACGGCCTTCGAATCGGGCGACCACGCGACGGCACGCTCGGCGCAGCATCGGGCGGCCCGGATGATCGAAGTCCTTTCGCGGTATGGGTTCATGACGGCTTCCAAGGCGACGATGCGGCTGATCGGTATCGACTGCGGTCCCGTGCGGGCTCCGCTACGGAACCTTTCGCCCGGCGAGCTGACGAACCTGGCCCGCGAGCTGGCGCCGTTCGAGATGTTCGCCCGGCCCATTCAAATCCCCGAATGAAACTTGACAGTACGCCGCCCGATCTTCATGATGGTACAACCTTTGAGAATAGGGGAACCACCCCGCGCCGGAGTGGCGGAATTGGCAGACGCGCTAGCTTGAGGGGCTAGTGAGCTAACCATGCTCGTGCAGGTTCAAGTCCTGTCTCCGGCATTGCTTACGATGACTGGCAAAACCGCCGAAGCCGACCCTTCTGCGACCGCCTCGGTCGCACTGCGTCGAGCCACTCGGCGGCTCGTCTCGCTGGAAGCCAGCATTCTCGTCGGAGCTTTCCATCCGGCGATTGACGGCGCCGGTGCGCCACCGGAAACTGGGCGAGATTGGCAGGGCCTCCCGCCTTGCGCTTCACATCATCGAGGGCATCCGGGATCGTTCACGGCCGGCCAGCGCCGACATCGAGCGCTTCGGTTACCAGATCCGTCGGATCCCCGCGAAGAACGGTGACCGGATTGCAGCCACCAGGGCCAGTGCGATCATCGAAAGGATCGCCGTCGACGGTTCGGGCGTGGAGGCGATGGTTCGCCTGACCGTGAGCGTTCCGTTGGTCACAGAGTCGGGGACGATGGACGCGAACGACGGATTCGTCAGGCTGCTCTGGGGTGACTCGAGGGTCAGGTCGTAGGTGTTCTGGATGGTCGGGGCGATGAAGTCGAACTCCCCCAGGCCATAGGTGCCGGCGGCGAGCGTCAGCGGTGTCGCGGTCGGGTTATAGACGTCAGCGATCGTGGCACTCGTCGCGTTGGGGCCCTGGGTGTAGGTGAAGCCGAGGCTGTTGGTCCCGAAGACATAAGATGACACGTTGCTATCGCCGCCGGTGAGCTGGACTCCCTTGTCGGCCTGGATGGCGATGGAGAAGCTCGCCAGATCGACCGTCGTATTCCCGGTGATTTCCAGATCGACAGTGAAGGAGCCAGCCGCGCCCGGCGCGGAGGTCACGGACTGGACGATGATGTAGGTGCCGGCGTCGGTGCGGCTGGCGAGCATGAGCGGTGCGACGAGGGCGGCCAGCACGACGAGCAGGCGAAGCAATTTTCTGAGACCGAGCATGGTTCTCTTCCTGGAGTCGGGTGGTGAGAATATCGGGTCGAGGCGGCGCCGCCTCCGTTGGCGGCGCCGTCTCGACTCCGGCTAGCGGGAAGGTTCACAACGAGCGATCTTCCTGGCCGACGATTGACTCGTAGTCGGCCCTGTCGACGATGAGGTTGCCGTTGCGATCCTTGTTTCCGTTGATGTCAACGAAGGCCGTCGGGATCGGCTCCTTGACCTGGAACGAGGCATAAAGCGCGATCAGAGCGTCGCGGTTGTCCACGGCTCCGCTGCCGTCCACATCGCCGTAAAGGACCTCGAGGGCCAGATCGTAGCTGTTGGGTCCCGAGGCGGCCGTGTTGCCGAACAGTTCCTCGTGGGAGTTCGAGGCGGCGGTGATCATGGTGGGATTGAGGATCGCCACGACGTTCGACGCCGTCATCGGCTTCGTCCACGTCCAGGTCCAGGTGCTGTCGCCATTGGTGCTCGCGAGAGACACCTGGCCCGACTGCATCGACGGGGCCCCATTGCCCGTGAACGAGAGGGCCGAAGGCGACGCCACCTTGACCGGCACGCTGAAGTTGAAGGCAATCGCCCAGACTTGCCAGGGCAGGTCGCGCGGAGGGGCCCCGGTGAAGGTATAGGAGGCCAGAGTGTTCAGCGGTGAGCCGGGGGTGTACGACGGCCCATAGTAGAAGGTGACGCTGCTGACCTGCGGAAGACCGCCGGCCTGAGGCACTCCGGTCGCCGCGATGCCGGAGTAATCGACGTTGAGATATCCACTGCCCGACGGCGCCGTGTATGTCCCCGAGGTGCCGGTCGGGCTGTTCCAGCCGGTGCCCGGGGCGGCGAAGGTGAGCGTACCCTCGGACCCGGAGGTGGCGCCGGTGATGTGGATGGTGGCCGACGGCGATGGGCTCACCATGAACGTGTCGTCCGTTCCGTTCCCGATGACGTTGATTGACGGGATGTACGGGGAATAGCTGACCTGATGTCCGTTGACGATCGTCGATAGCGGACCGACGTTGATTGCGTCCTGGCCCGGCGCGCCCTTGATGTTCAGGGTGTCCGTGCCGATGCCGGCCGACTCGACCACAGCGATCGAGCCGGGGAGCCCGCCCGGGCCGAAAACCGTGCCTGGGGCGATCGTGATCGTATCGTTGCCGGCCCCGCCGTTGACGGAGAACGGCGCCGAAGTGACCGGTTCGATGTCGAAGCTGTCGGCGCCGTTGCCTCCGAGGATGTGGCCCGGGACGCCGCCGCGAAGCGTGCCGAGGATCGAGACGATGCCGCCGGTATTCGCGTCTCCGCCGGCAATTGTGAATGTCGAGCCCGGTCCAGCGGCGTTGATCGAGGAGGTCGGGTCGATGGAGACGTCGTTCCCCTGGACCGAGACGTCGTTCGAGGCCGAGGTGATCGACGCTCCGTTCTCGATCATGACGGTGCCGTCGGAGGTGAGGCTGACGACGCCGCTGTTGGCCGTCA
>JAKAUH010000851.1 GCA_021818605.1 Planctomycetota bacterium | reverse complement strand
ATGGCCGTGCAGTCTCTGATCGCCAACGCGGACGGCTTCTTCACGCTGGCGTATAACTACTCGATCGCGCTCGACCCCGCCTCGAACCGGTTCGTCTTTCTCCCCGGCGACCAGGAGCTGTCGTTCGCCAGTTTCCTGATGATGGGGACAGCCGACCAGCTCATGGATATGAGCCTGATGCATCCCTACAGCGGTGAGAACCGGCTGGCCGACCGGCTGCTCGCGATGAAGGACGTACGCGAGAGTTATCGCAAGATCCTCGAGCAGCTCGCGTCGAGCGTCTTCCGCAAGGATCATCTCCTGACCTATATCGATGGTCTCGATACGACGACGAGGTCGCTCCTGGGACGCGAGTCCGCCGCGCGGACGGAACGCGGTGAGCCGCCGATCGGCTTCGGACCTCCCGGGGCGCCGGTTGCGCCTGACCTGCGGAAGTTCGCCAATCGGCGGACGGCCTCGATCGCCGATCAACTCGCCGGGAAAACAGAGGGTTATCGCCCTCGTTTTAACTTGGGCCCGCCTCGCAACGTCCCGCCGCCCCGGCCGGTCGACGATCGCACGATCGGAGAGGTCGTCAAGGCACCTACCGGCTTCCGCGTCTCACTGTTCGGGGCGCCGCCGCGAATCGGCTATCCCGTCGCGGTCTCGGTGGCGCCGGACGGCGCGGTGTACGTCGCCGTGGACGAGCAGGGATCGCTCGGCCGGACGCCCGGCGGCGGTCGGGTGCTCCGCTGCATCGACGACAATGGCGATGGCAAGGCCGATCGCGTCGACGTCTTCGCGCGGATGGAACACCCGCGCGGCGTGATCGCCCAGGATGGCAAGGTCTGGGTTCTGCATCCGCCGTACCTGAGCGTCTTGCAGGACGAGAACGGCGATGGTGTCTCCGACCGCCGCGAGATCCTGGTCTCGGGCCTGACGACCCGACTCATCGACGACCGGGGCGGCGATCACACCACCAACGGCATCCGGATGGGCGTCGACGGCTGGATCTACATCGCCGTGGGCGACTACGGCTTCCACGGGGCACGCGGCAAGGACGGCACGACGCTCTCGCAGCGCGGCGGGGGCATCCTGCGCGTCCGGCCCGACGGCACCGAGCTCGAGGTCTTCGCCATCGGCCTGCGCAATCCGTTCGCCATCGCGATCGACCCGTTCCTCAACCTCTTCACCCGCGACAACACCAACGACGGAGCCGGCTGGGACGTGCGCGTCAGCCACCTGATTGAGAGCGCCGATTACGGCTATCCGCTCCGGTTCGCCAGTTACACCGACGAGATCATGACGCCCCTGGGCGCGTTCGGCCAGGGGGGTGGCACCGGTGCGCTGTCGCTCCAGGACGAGCGCTGGCCCGAGGCCTATCGCGGCGCACTGCTCACCGGCGACTGGGGCCGGAGCGAGGTCTACCGGCACGACCTGAAAGCCGTCGGAGCGAGCTTCCGCGCGAAGACATCGGTCTTCCTCACGTTTCCGCGGCCCACGGGGATGGACATCGGCGGCGATGGCCGGCTCTACGTGGCGAGCTGGCGCGGCGGCGAGGCGAGCGTCTATGTCGGCCCCCAGGTCGGCTTCGTCGCCTGCATCGCGCCACCGGGATGGAGCCCGTCCTCGCCCGCGCGACTGGGCGGTGCACCGCTGGCTGAGCTGATCGACGGCCTGTGTGGGCCGAGCGCGGCGTCGTCTTTCCACTGCCAGCGTGAGATCATCCGCCGCGGTCCGTCGCCCGAGACGACGCGGGCACTCGCCGGCCTGGCGTCCGATCCCGCCAGGCCGTTGCACGCCCGGGTCGCGGCCCTGTTCGCGCTCAAGCAGCTCGACGGCGCGAAATCGCACGAGTTCCTGCTGAAGCTGGCTGGTGACGCCGGCGTTCGCGCGTTTGCCCTGCGAGCGCTGGCCGATCGCCGGACGCCGCTCGTTGGAGTCGGTACCGGGCCGTTCCTGGCAGCGCTCGACGATCCCTCGCCGCGAGTCCGGGCGCAGGCGATCATCGCGCTCGGGAGGCTGGGCGATGCCTCGATCGCCCCGCGGCTGATCCCGCTGACCTCGAGGCCCGAGGGCTCGCCGATCCCGACGGCCCGGCCGGTGCATGCCCAGGCCGATCCGGATCGAGTCGTGCCGCATCTCGCCGTGCGGGCCTTGATCGCGCTGCGGGCCGTCGACGCCTGCCTCGACGCGATCGACGGGCCGCATCGCGCCGGCGCCCTGCGGGCTCTACGGTGGCTGCACGAGCCGAAGGCCGTCGAGGGCCTCATTCGCAAGCTCGCCGTGACTCATGACCCCAACGCGCGCCGGGAGGTCCTCGCAACGCTGGTGCGGCTCTACCACCGCGAGGCCGATTACGACGGGAGCTGGTGGGGCATTCGTCCCGACACGAGCGGCCCGTACCATGCCCCTCGCGAATGGGAGAGCAGCGCCCGGATCGCCGCGGTCCTCGCGGCCGCGGTGCGCGATGGCGATCCCGAGACCGTGCCGTTCCTCCGGCGCGAGCTGGCCCGACGGCAGGTTCAGCTCCCGGGTATCGCGGACGAGTCGGATCCGCTCGCGTCGAAGGCCGAGGAGGAGATCCGCGTCCTGATCGCAAAGGCCGACCCGAAGAACCCGAACCAGATCGGCAACATGTCCCATGAAGCCGCATCGGCTCGGGCGCTGCGGGCAAAGGGGAACGCCGAGCGGGGCAAGGCCCTCTTCACCGCGCAGTCGTGCCGCGCCTGCCATACGGTCGCCGACGGCCAGATGCCGCGGGGCCCTCACCTCGTGGACATCGGCAAGCGGTACAACCCGGCCGACCTGGTCGAGTCAATCGTCAGGCCCAGCGCCAGGATCGCCCAGGGCTACGAGGCGTATAGCTTTGCCCTGGCCGATGGCCGGGTCTTCTCCGGCTTTGTCGTGAGCGAGGGCGCCGCGGTCGTTCGGATCCGCGAGTCCTCGGGATCGTTGCGCGAGTTGAAGCGGTCCGAGATCGACGCCCGCCGCCGCCAGGAGCCGTCGATCATGCCGGAGGGGATCGCGGCGTCGCTGACCCCCGAGCAACTGGCCGACCTCGTCGCCTATCTCCAGTCTCTGAATCCCTGAGAGGAGCCGACACATGACGCGATTCGCCGGCCGACCCATCGCGCTGGTGCTGCTCGTCCTGCTCCTCGCGGGTCGAGCGGATGCCCAGGCTCAGGCGAGGGCGCAGGGGAAAGCGCAGAGGTTCCCAGTCTTCGACCCGGAGCGCATCTTCATGATGGGCGACGCCGACCTCGACGGCCGGCTTTCGCTCGACGAGTATCGCGACCAGCTCCGGGCCTTCCCCCGGATGCGGGCCGCGGCAAACACCATCGAGCCGATGTTCCGCCGGCTCGATGCAGATCACGACGGGTTCCTCTCACTGTCCGAGTACCGCAAGGTCTTCCAGCGCAGGCCAGGCGGCGCGCCGGCGGCGGCCCTGGCGGACGCGAATCGCTCGGGACCGGGCGCGAGGAGTCGCGCGCTGACACCGGAGCAGGAACGCTTCTTCGAGTCGAAGGTCCGGCCGGTCCTGGCCACTCACTGCGCGAAATGCCACTCCAGCAGCGCCGCGAAGCTCAAGGGCGGGCTCCGCGTCGACAGCCGCGAGGGTCTCCTCCACGGCGGCGACTCGGGACCGGCGATCGTTCCGAACAGGCCCGACGAGAGCCTGCTCGTCCAGGCGGTTCGCTATCGCGACGACGACCTCCGAATGCCGCCGAAAGGGAAGCTTCCCGACGCCATCATTGCGGACCTGGAAAGCTGGGTCCGCATGGGAGCGCCGGATCCCAGAATCGGTCCTGTTGCTCCCTCGCCGCCCTCGGTTGACGTCGCCAGGGGGCGAGAGTTCTGGTCGTTCCGGCCGCCGAAGCGGTCGTCGCCGCCGGTCGTGAAACGAGCGGACTGGCCCCGCGGCGAGCTCGACCGGTTTCTCCTCGCCGCGCTTGAGGCGAGGAAGCTTAACCCCGTCGGCGACGCCGGCCGCGCGCGGCTGATCCGCCGGGTGACGTTCGACCTGATCGGCCTGCCGCCGATGCCCGAGGAGGTCGACGCGTTCCTCCGCGACGAGGCGCCCGAAGCTTTCGAGCGGGTCGTGGATCGCCTGCTTGCCTCGCGCCGTTTCGGCGAGCGCTGGGGTCGGCACTGGCTCGACGTCGCGCGGTTCGCCGAATCCAGCGGCAAGACGAACTTCACCTATTCCCACGCCTGGCGCTATCGCGACTGGGTGATCGGCGCGTTGAATGCCGACCTCCCGTACGATCGGTTCGTTCGCGAGCAGATCGCCGGTGACCTGATGCCCGCGGAAGACGACCGCGAGCGGGCCAGTCAGCTCATCGCGACCGGCTTCCTCGCACTGGGTAGCAAGGCCCACGACGCCGAGAATCGCGGCCAGTTCCTCCTGGACGTCATCGACGAGCAGATCGAGGCGACCACGCGAGCCTTCCTGGGGATCACCGTGGCCTGCGCCCGGTGCCACGATCACAAGGTCGACCCGATCTCGCAGCGCGACTATTACGCCCTGGCCGGGGTCTTCCGCAGCACCCAGACCTGCTCGGGCACTCTGGCCGGCGTCTTCCCGAACTTCAATGCATCTCCGCTGATCGAGCTGCCGCACGGAGCAGGCGTGCCGGCCGCGGTGCCATCGCTCCGGCCCGAGCAGCGGGCCTCGATGGAGGAGCGTCTCGCCGCGCTGGTGCGTGAGCGTGACGCGATCCCCCCGGGTGAGATGAATCGCGACCGGCTGCGCCGTACAACTTCGATCCTGTCGATGCTTCGATACCGCCTGGCGCTCGACCGTCCCGGGGGTTTGCCGCGTGCCTTCGCGATGGGAGTTTGCGAGCGCGACGAGGCGGCGGACAGCCCGCTGTACGTGCGCGGCGAGCTCGACCAGCCCGGCGAGGTCGTGCCCAGGGGGCTCGTGCCGGTGCTCTGCGATGGCACGCCGCCGAGCATCGCGTCGGGCAGCGGCCGTCGAGAGCTGGCCGACTGGCTTGCCTCGCGCGAGAATCCGCTGACCGCCCGGGTGTTCGTCAACCGGGTCTGGCTGCACCTGTTCGGGCGCGGACTCGTGCCGACGCCGGATAACCTTGGCGCCGCCGGCCAGCCGCCGAGCCATCCCGAACTGCTCGACAACCTGGCGGTCGTATTCATGGCGGACGGCTGGTCGATCAAGCGGCTGATCCGGCGGATCGTGCTCAGCCGGGCCTACGGGCTCGACTCGACGAACGACCCGCGCAACTTCGAGGCCGATCCCGATAATGCGCTGGTCTGGCGGATGAGCAAGCGCCGGCTCGAGGCCGAGGCGCTGCGCGACGCGCTGCTCGCTGTCGCCGGCCGCCTGACGCTCGAGCCGCCCGTCGGATCGCCCGTCGCCCGCACTGGCGAGGGCCTGGCGATGTTCCTGCGGTTCACGGGCCTCGAGAACTCGGACACGCATCGCTCGGTGTATCTTCCCGTGGTGCGCGACCAGGTGCTCGAATCGATGGCCCTCTTCGACTTCGCCGATCCGAGCCTCGTCACGGGCGAGCGGCCCGCGACGACCGGCCCGGCGCAGGCGCTCTATTTCCTCAACAGTTCCTTCGTGATCCGCCAGGCCGAGGCGCTGGCGGAGCGGATTCGACCTGGCGACGGAGACAATGCCGCGTGCATCGACCGAGCGTACCGGATCGCGCTGGCCCGGTCCCCCACCACCGGCGAGCGCGAGCGGGCGCTCGGGTTCCTCCGCGACTTCGCCGCGAAGGCGGGAGGCGTCGCCGCGGCCTGGTCGGCGTTTTGTCAGGCACTTCTGGCCGGTGCCGAGTTCCGTTACATCGATTGACCGCCGTGCGTCCCGGAAGAGACAGGGAGCCCTCCGATGCATCCGACCGGATTCTCACGACGCGACTGGCTGAGGTCCGTCTCGTCGGGGTTCGGCTACATGGCGTTCGCCGGATGGTCGACGCTGGCGTCCGCCTCGGATGCGAAGCGGTCGCCGCTGGCTCCGCGGGCCCCGCACTTCCCCGCGCGAGCGAGGCACGTCATCTTCCTCTGCATGAACGGTGCTCCGTCGCACGTCGACACCTTCGACCACAAGCCGAAACTCGCCGAGCACGACGGCAAGCCATCCGATCGACCGGGCCGCATCCCGGGCGCGAAGCTGATGGGCTCGCCGTGGCGGTTCAGGCAGCACGGCGCGAGCGGGCTGTGGGTCTCGGAACTGTTTCCCCGGGTCGCCGCGCATACCGACGAGCTGTGCGTCGTCCGCAGCATGCAGACCGACCTGCCCGCGCACCCCGAAGCCTACCTGATGCTCCACACCGGCAGCTCGCAGTTCATCCGGCCGTCGCTCGGCGCGTGGACGCTCTACGGCCTGGGGACCGAGTGCGACGACCTGCCCGGCTTCATCGCCCTCAAGCCGACCGGGCGCAACGGGGGCGCGCAGAATTACGGCAGCGCCTTTCTTCCCGCGGCCTGCCAGGCGACCCGCATCAGCTCCGAGGGCCAGCCGATCGCGCAGGCCCGCATCGGCAACATCCGCAATCCCCGGCTCGATCTGAAAACCCAGCGCCTCCAGCTCGACCTGGTGCAGGCGATGAACCGCGACCTGCTCGAGCGCGAGCGCGTCCAGCCGGGAGTCGAGGGGGTGATCGAGTCCTACGAGCTGGCCTTCCGCATGCAGGGCAAGCTGCCCGAGGTGATGGATCTGGCCGGTGAGTCGGCCGCGACGAAGACGCTCTACGGGCTGGACGACCCCGCGACCGCCGACTTCGGCCGCCAGTGCCTGCTGGCTCGCCGGTTCGTTCAGGCGGGCGTCCGCTTCGTCGAGCTGACGCACGGCGACTGGGATCAGCACCGCGGACTCAAGGCCGGTCACGCCCGAAACGCGAGGGCCGTCGACCGGCCCATCGCCGGCCTGCTGGCCGACCTCAGGGCACACGGCCTGCTCGACCAGACCCTGGTCATCTGGGGTGGTGAGTTCGGCCGCACGCCCCATGGCCAGAACTCCGACGGCCGCGACCACAACAACAAGGGATTTTCCCTCTGGCTCGCCGGCGGCGGCGCCAGGGCGGGCCTGGCTTACGGCCAGACGGACGAGCTCGGCTACGAGGCCGTCGAGCACCCGATGCACGTGCACGACTTGCACGCGACGATCCTCCACCTGCTCGGGCTCGATCACGAACGACTGACCTACCGCTACGCCGGACGCGACATGCGGCTGACCGATGTCAAGGGTGTCGTGCACAGGGGGATCATCGCATAAGGTGAAATGAAGCCGCAGGCCGATTCCCACAGAGCTCGCGAACTGATACAACTCCAGTTCCGACCCGCGTGGATCGGACGGTTTGGCGAGATCCGTCACGGGACAGGCCGGAACAGACCCGTACCCCTGGCATTGGCCGTTCGATACATCAAGGTCTCTGCCGTCGCCTGTACGAGCGGAGCGAAGGTGGGAGGCCGCTGATGTGCCCGACCCTGTGTCTCCATCCAGCGCGTTCCGTCTTGCTGGTCCTCGTCCTCGTGACGGGGTCTGGAGCGAGGGGAGATGAAGGCCGCTGGGTGGGGACCTGGGCGGCCGCGCCCCAGTTGACCGAGCCGGCCAACATGCCGCCCGCGCCGGGGCTCGGCGACACGACGCTCCGCCAGGTCGTGCACATCTCACTGGGCGGGAAGCGGCTGCGATGCCGGTTCTCCAACGCCCATGGAACGAAGCCCCTCCCTATCCTCGGGGCCAGCGTCGCACCATCAGCCGGTGGGCCGAACATCAGGCCCGACTCCGCCAGGCCGATCACATTCGGCGGCCGAACCGTCGCGACGATCCCGGAGCCGGAGTGTCTCGGCGGTCGCAGACGGCCGGTCCATTGGTCAAGAAGGTATCCGCTCATGTGCCGCTCTCTGACGTTTTGGCTCACCGTCGCTGCCTCGCTTTCGGCGACAGTCGTGAACGCCCAGCAGGCCCTCAATATCGGCGATCCCGCACCAGCTTTCTCCGTCTCGGACTGGATCAAGGGCGAGAAGATCGAGCGGTTCGAGCCCGGCAAGATCTACGTCGTCGACTTCTGGGCGACCTGGTGCGTCCCGTGCCGCAAGAGTCTCCCGCACCTCAGCGAACTGGCCCACAAATACCGTGACAGGGGCGTACGCTTCATCGGCGTTGATGCCTTCGAGCACGACGTCAGCAAGGTCAAGCGATTCGTCGAGCAGATGGGGGACAGGATGGATTTCAGCGTTGCACTCGACGCCGTCCCCGACGAGTCGGACCGGAACACCTGGGCGATGGCCAGGAACTGGATGTTCGCCGCCGACGAGCATGCCATCCCCGCCGCCTTCATCATCCAGGATGGCAGGATCGCCTGGATCGGCAGCTCATATCTCGTGGATGAGCCCCTGGCGAAAATCACGGCCGGCACGTGGGACCTGGCATCCACGGCGAAGGCCCGTCTGGCCAAAATGAGGGTCATGGCCGCCCGGGAGAAGATCAACGCGCTTCGCCGATCCGGCGACTACCGTGCCACGCTCTCGGCCATCGAAGGGATGATATCCGACGATCCCAATTTCGCCGACGAGCTCGGGAGTTTGAAGATCGACTGCCTCTGCCAGTTGGGCCGGATCGATGAGGCGGTGGAGCTGGGCTCGAGACTGCTGGAGAAGTACAACGATCAACCGGGGAAGCTCCTCTCCATCTTCTTCCGCGTGTATGACCTGAGCCTCGAGAAAGCGCCTGACCCTCGCATCGCGAAGCTCGCACTCAGGGCGGCTCGACGCAACAACGACCTGACCCGGGGCAAGAACGTCGATTTCCTCGACAAGCTGGCCATCGCGCTTTACCGCAACGGGGAAATGGCCGGAGCCGTGGCGACGGAGCAAGAGGCCATCCGGGTACTTGAGGGCAAGGTTTCCGAAAAGGACAGGGCGAGTCCAGGCTACAGGAAGCTTCGTCAAGGCCTCGAATCGAACCTGGAGCTGTTTCGCAAGGCGTCCGCCGCGAAATAGGCGAGTTGTCGGGCCGCAGGGAGGAGAAGCGGCGGCATAGGATGAGGCCGGCTTTCGGAAGCCGAACTGCTGAGCAGAGGTCGCCGCACCGAGGCGCCTCCATCGGCATCGAAAGTCGCTACGGCAAGCGGAGGAGGTGGGATTCGAACCCACGGTACCGCGAAGCGGTACACCGGTTTTCGAGACCGGCCCTTTCAACCACTCAGGCACCCCTCCTGATCGCGGGCTTCGCCCGCCTGGCCTGTTCACGTGGGACCGCGGGCTGTCCCCGCGGCGTCCGTCGAACCGGCCGCACTCAGTTTACGAAAACGTCGGCGTTCCTGGAAGAATTCTGTGAGGATTTCCCCGCACTCCGCCGCCAGGACCCCGGCGGTGATCTCGGGACGGTGGTTCAGACGAGGGTCCGACGCCAGGCGATAGAGGCTCTCGCAGGCGCCGGCTTTTGGGTCGGTCGCGCCATAAACCAATCGGTCGACTCGACTCAGGACGATTGCCCCGGCGCACATCGCACACGGCTCGAGCGTCACGTAGAGCACACAGCCGTCCAGCCGCCACGATCCCAGCGCCCGGCCGGCCCAGGCTAATGCCAGCCGCTCGGCGTGGGCGGTCGGGTCGCAGAAGGTCTCGCGCAGGTTATACGCCTGAGCCACGACTCGCCCCGCCCGGGCGACGACCGCCCCGACGGGGACCTCGCCGATGTCCCACGCCGCCCGGGCCATGTCGACGGCCCGTTCCATCATCGCCCGATCGATGGCTTCCCGGTCGTCTGGGTCCTCCGTTGGCGGCCCCGGTTGGCGCGAGTGATCGGTTTCCTGATCCGGCCCAGACGGCATCACCAGGCTTTGTCCCTTCGATCCGAGCCGCACGAGGCTCACACCACCCGTCGGTCGCCGCCCATGTCCAGCGCGTTGAACAAAAGCGCCGCCACGGCACCGCCGAGGAAGTCGGCAACCAGGTAGATGACGAGCCGCGTCACGTCGGCCAGCCCCATGATGGTCACGCCCACGCCCACGGCCGGGTTGAACGCCCCGCCCGACACCGGCCCGACCGCGAATGCCCCGACCATGACCGTGAATCCGATCGCCAGGCCGTAGAACGAGTTGCCGGCCGTCCCCTTCGCCGTCGCGCTGTTGAGCACGACGTAGACCAGAGCGAAGGTAAACAGAAAGTCGCCGACCGCCTGCGCGATGAGCTGATACTGGTTCGCCTCAGGCGGCTTCCAGGACGCCCCCGTACTCCCCTTGATGAAGAGCACCAGTCCGGCGGCCACCGCCCCGCCTGCCACCTGGGCGATCATGTACGGCACGGCTTCGACCCACGGCATTTTCTTCCGGAGCGTGACCCCCAGCGTCACCGCCGGGTTGTAATGCCCGCCGGAGTAATGCCCGCCAGCATACACCATCACCATCAGGACCGACCCGATCGCCAGCGGCGCCATGTCGGTCGCGTTCGGGCCCTTCACCGTCTGGCCGATCGTGAACACCAGGAAAAACGTCCCGATCGCCTCGACGATCAGCTTGCCCACCATCGCAGTTCCCTCCACTCCGAGTTTTGGTTGCTCGACATCCCCTGCAGAATCTTGGCACAACGGCGCACCTGGAACAAGGCCGGGCCGTACCGCAAGTGCACATCGTCCGTTTGCTCATACCTCGCAGGTTCACATTGGGCTGCATCCACCGTGGCATGCTGTTGTGGTGCAACAACCTGGACGCTCGGCCGATTTGCCCAGAAACTTGAGGAAGTCGGGTGGACGGAACCTTGTCGATCGTGGGAACAACCATTATGATAAGACGAGCAGGAACGGACTGACTGGTCAGTCAGGGAAGCCGGCAAGAGGGAAAAGGTCGAACGCAGGATTGGTGGGGGCCGAGATGAAACGGAGCTGGGAACTCAAGCCGAACCTCCTGGATTGCGTTCTGGAAGAGCGGATTGCACCGGCCATTCAGAATCTGGGGATCATCATTCAGACGACCAGTGGTCTTGCCCTGGTTATCCCGTTTCCCGGAGCTGTGAATCTTGCCGCGATGAGTGGGGGATCGGCCGGAAGCACGGCGCCGAGCGTG
>JAKAUH010000255.1 GCA_021818605.1 Planctomycetota bacterium | reverse complement strand
GCAGAGCCTCGAGGCCGCCCTCTGGTGCTTCTGGCAAACTTCCAGCTTTGCGGAGGCCGTGCTCCTCGCGGCGAACCTCGGCGACGACGCCGACACCACAGCTGCCGTCTGCGGCCAGGTCGCCGGGGCGTTTTGCGGCGACTCGGGCATCCCGCCACACTGGCTGGAACGACTGGTGATGCGCGAGACCATCGTCGACCTGGCTAGCCGGTTGTACGAGGGCCGAGAAGAGGAACCAGGCTCAAGACCAAATCCTTGACCTGATTCCGATGCACCAGACATCGATCTGGCCTTCATTGCGCCGGAGCCGGGATACGCGGAGCCTGCCGATCGATCCCGAGCCGAGGGCCGGGCGTGCCGGTGCACCACCAGACCAGACCAGACCAGACCAGACCACACCACACCGGCCGGCGGAGGCGACCTCTCCCTCGCACCGGAGAGCTTCCACTCGATTTTGCCCACGGCTGGGCAGGCCCGAGATCACGAGGGCGGGCGGAGCGCTGCACTGGACGAAACGGAGACGATCCTGGATCGGTCAGGGCCTGGAAACGGCGGCACGTTTGGGACCTGGGCGGGCGCTCTCGGGCAATTGTGCCCGCGAGTTGGCCGCGATGCGGCCGTTGTGTCCACCAGGCGGCGCGGGACGCGGTCCGTAGGGCCGCCATGAATTGGCGAACTCGGTGATCTCGATGGCCTGATCGGCGTTGATGTCCCGGAATTGCTGGGTCGTGCCGCTGGTCGGCCAGTGGATTTCCAGCAGCGCCACCTTTCGACCCTCGGCCAGGCCGATGGTCTGCTCGAGCGGATTGGCGCCGAAGCTGCTGCCCGAGGAAACATGCCGGTAGACGGTTAGCGGCCGATCGCCGGCCGTCACCATCTTGATGCGGGCCCCGATCGCAGCCCGGTTCGTTTTCTGGCCGACGAGCTTGACGGTCAACCAGTGGTGGCCCTGGCCGGGATTCTCGAACAGGACGTTATGGTATCGGTCCCCGGCCACAGCGCCGCCGAGCTCGACGAAGAGATCGATGTCTCCGTCCCGATCCCAGTCGCCGCAGGCGACGCCGTGGCCTTTCTGGAGGTGGCCGGTGCGTGCCGAGCCGGTGATCTCGGCGAACCGCTCGCCAGCGACGTTGCGGAACATCCGGTTGGGTATCAGGGTTGCGTAACTGGGATCGCCGGTACCCAGGTACATATCGAGAAATCCGTCATTGTCGAAGTCGCCGTGGTTGCTTCCCATTGAGGCAAACACGAGGTCCAGCCCGGCCTCGCGGGTTTTGTCCTTGAACCCCTGGCCCTGGCGGTTCAGCAACAGGGCGTTCGACCCCCGCGAATGCGGCCGGCCGATCAGGCCGTTGATCACGTCGCTGAGCGTGCGGTCGTAGCAGGTCGCGAAGATGTCCAGCCAGCCGTCGTTGTCGTAGTCCCACGCCCAGCAGGAGAACCCGTGCGACGGGCCGCGGACCCCCATCGCCGCCGTGACGTCCGTGAATCGCCCGTTGCCCTCGTTGCGATAGAGCTGGGCCGAGCTCGCGAGATTGTTCAGGAACAAATCGGGGTCATCGTCGTTGTCGAAGTCGAGCCATGCCACTCCCTTGCAGAGCCGGGGCATCGGGTCGATCAGTCCGGCGTCGGCCGTGACTTCCGCGAACGTTCCATTTCCCCGATTGCGATACAGACGATTACTCTGGTGTTCGCAGCAGACGAAGACGTCGAGCCAGCCGTCGTTGTCGTAATCCGCCCACGCCGCCGAATTCGAGCAGCAAGGCCGCGCCAGCCCGGCGAGTCCCGTGACATCGACGAACGTGCCATCGCCCCGATTGCGCAGCAAGCTCGGCCGGATCGGCGAGCTTAGCCAGGCTCCCCGAACAATGAAGATATCCTTGAGTCCATCGTTGTCGTAGTCGGTCTGGACGCAATACAATCCGCCGAGCTGATCAGTCACGTTGGCGGACTGGCTGCGATCCTCGAACCGGCCGGCGCCGGTGTTCCGGTAGATGGCCATCGGCACGGTGGGGCCCCAACACGTGACCGCCAGGTCGAGCCAGCCGTCGTTGTCGAAGTCCTCCATGATCGCGCCCCCCGACAGGTTAACCCGGTCGACGCCCACCCGGTCGCTGATGTCGCGGAACACGCCGATGTCGAACTCGGATCGGCGGAAATGGTCGAGCGCGATGAGGAACCGGGGATCGACCCTGTCGGGATACTCGCCCAGCGTCATGTGTGCGAGATTGAGCAGCCAGCGGACCTCCAGGTCGTCGGGGAACCGAACGAGATACTCGGTGAAGTGGCGCACGGCCCGCCGGGATCCGTCGGTCAGCCGGTGCACGGCGGACGGAGCGAGCGGCAGGATACACGCGCTCTCGCCGCGGCAGTCAACGCAGTTCTCGGTCTCCCCGCACCGCAGCGCGATCACGCCCTGAAGGTAGACCACCGTGTAGAGCCATTGCCGGGCCAGACCGTCCCGCGACTCCACGAGTCGTCGAACGTCGTCGAGAACCTCGGCGCTGCGACGCGGTTCGCCCTCCGCGGCGTACAGCCGCGCCTTGTGGATCGAGGCCCGAATCGTGGCGATGTCGTCATTTCGGTCGCGAGCAGCCTTCAGCTCGGCGTCAACCTCTGGAATCTTCCGCAGCCCCGGTTTCTTCCACAACTCGCCGATCGCCGCCAGCGAGGAATCACCCGTCCACCGCGGCACAGCGGACAGGTATGACGAGTATCCCGTGATATCCAGGTCGATCCGAGGCTGGAATCGGGGCGGCTCGGCATCGGCGGGAGTGGACAGGGCTCTCGG
Source organism: Planctomycetota bacterium (assembly GCA_021818605.1). Classification (GTDB taxonomy): domain Bacteria; phylum Planctomycetota; class Planctomycetia; order Isosphaerales; family Isosphaeraceae; genus JAKAUH01. Next base: position 8,255 of record JAKAUH010000255.1, on the reverse strand, counting down.
GGACGTCTCGGCCGATCCCGTCTGCCCGGCCGATTTGATCGGACGGACGGCCCGTCGCCACGGCTGGAAAACCCGCCTCGCCGCCAATCCGCCGACGGAAATAAGAAACAGACAGGCGATACCGATCGTAGCGAGCTTGAATGTTCGAATCGAACTTTGATGTATACTCATCAGTACTACTTATTAGCCTCAGGTCCGATCGGCGGGAAACTGCTCTGGGAGCGGGCGCGTCCTGTCTGATCGAGTCTAAGCGTACCGGCTCTCCGAATCTAGTAGGAGTGCAAGAAGCGAATCACAACCCGCGCGACAGGCGACCGACCGAGGACCTGCTTCCTCGCCACGACCGAGAGACGCGGGGTGGTCGGCTGCGCCGAGGAGTCAGGGCACGGTGGTTGTCGGTGCGGTTCGGGGCCGCTCTCGGCGGATGCCGGCCAGCATCAGAGCGGCGACCAGGGCCAGGCCCGCACCCCAGCCGAAGGCCACAACGGGACCGAACGCCTGGTACAGGGCGCCGAAGATCAGGCTCGACGGGAGGGCCGCGATCCCGATGGCGAAGTTGTACCAGCCAAAGGCCAGGCCCTTGCGCTCGCCGCCGACGAGGTCGGCGATCATCGCCTTCTCGGCCGGCTCGGTCAGGGCGTAGAAGAGGGAATAGCCCAGGAACAACGCCCAGATCTGCCACGCCGCAGTGGCCAGGGCGAACGCCAGGTAGATCAGGGCATACACCCCCCAGCCGACGAGGATCAAGGGACGAGGGCCGAGCCGGTCCACCGCCCGGCCGGCCAGCAGGCTGCCGGCGCTCTTGGCGACGTGGAAGACGCACCAGAGGATCGGCAGCAGGACCACGGGTACGCCCAACTCGCCCGCGCGGACGAGTAAAAACGCATCGCTGGCGTTGCCGAGCGTGAAGACCACCAGGGCCAAGAGCAGCAGGCGGAAATCCCGGCCGAAAGGTGCGAGGGTGAGCCGGAGCTTCTTCTTCGGCGGGTCGATCGCCACTGCTTCGCGCAGGCCGAGGACCAGCATGGGCAGGACGATCAGGCCCGGGAGCACGGTCAGCAGGAAGAGGGTGCGGAGCTGACCCGGCCAGGCCAGGAGGAAGGCGGAGGCCAGCAGCGGGCCGATCGCGGCGCCGAGGTGATCCATCGACCGGTGGAAGCCGAACGCCCGGCCGCGCATGCCGGGCGCGGTGGAGTCGGCGATCAGGGCGTCTCGGGGCGAGGTCCGGACGCCCTTGCCGACCCGATCCACCGTCCGGGCGGCGAAGAGCTGCCAGGGTGCCGTTGCCAGTCCGATCAAGGGGCGGGCGAACGTCGCCAGGGCATAGCCGGCGACGACGAACCCCTTGCGCCGACCGGCCCGGTCCGAGCGCCCGCCCGACCAGAGCTTCAGCAGGCTGGCGGTCGACTCGGCCACACCCTCGATGAGGCCCAGTTGGACCTTGTTGCCGCCCAGCACCGCGATGAGGAACTGGGGGAGCAACGGATAAATCGTCTCGCTGGCGATGTCGTTGAGCAGGCTGGCCAGGCCGAGCAGCTTGACATTCCGGGGCAGCGTTGCCGGCGGGCTGGTTGCGGTGGGCACAGATATCCCTCTCATCAAGGATCGCTCTCCTCGGATCTCGAAGCCGTCCCGACCGGGCCGGACGAGAGCGGATCGGACGCAGCCGCCGCACCGCTCCAGCGGGCCGGATGGGAAGTCAGGAGGGTCGGTCGGCCTTTGGGTCGAAGTTGACGGCCCTCGTCTCGGGCGTCACCGGAATCGGGGGACCGCGGATCCGGTTTGTCGGACACCTCGTGACAGGAATAGCACACCATCGAGCTCTCCCGATAGACACGCTCGAGGGCGGCCCTGTCCTCACGCGGCGACAGGACGCTAGACGCCGGGAGTGAAGAAGGCGGCACCGGGCGAGCCGGGGCCGTACGTCGGACGCGCTCGCACGAGGGATCCAGGAGCAATCGCCGTATTCAGTTTTCTTGGCGTCGCAACCCCATCGGAATCTCGACTGAACTAGAGAAGTCGAAGTGGTAATGCGGAAATCTCACGGAAAACCCGCACCAGTATCGCACTTCCAGTAGTGAGGCGACCGGGCGGCCTTGTCGGGCCACCAGGTCCACCGAGGGGCGAGGCCCCGCGCAAGTTCTTCGTCTCGGCGCCGCGATCGCCCCGTCGACGGGTCAATACGCGTGATTGGCAAGCTGCGCCTCGACGCCGGGGCGCGCCGTTTCCTCGGTACGCAACAACGGGAGGACCGACGATGATTCAGCAACGTATGATTCCGCAACAATGGCAGCGAGTGCCCCCGACATCGTGGTTCCGGCGCGGGTTGACGCCGAAGCGGAGGGCCGAGCACCGCCGGCGGCCAGTCATCGAGCCGATGGAGGCGCGCCAGCTCCTGGCGACGGTGGCCGAGTTCCCCGTCCCCACCGCCAACTCCAACCCCATCGGGATCGTGGCCGGTTCCGACGGCAACCTCTGGTTCACCGAGATCCTGGGTAACAAGATCGGGATGATCAACCCGACGACGCATGCCGCGACCGACTTCGCCGTCCCGACGGCCAACGCCAACCCGTACGGGATTGCGGCGGGGCCGGACGGCAACCTCTGGTTCACCGAGAACGCGGCGAATAAGATCGGGACGATCAACCCGGCCACGCACGTGATCACCGAGTTCGCCCTGCCGACGGCCGGCGCCAACCCCGAGACGATCGCCGCCGGGCCGGACGGCAACCTCTGGTTCACCGAGCAGGGCGCCAACAAGATCGGAATGGTCAACCCGACCACCCACGCCATCGCCGAGTTTCCTGTCCCGACGGCCAATGCCTTTGTCTTCGGGATCACGGCGGGCGCCGATGGCAACGTCTGGTTCACCGAGGTCCTGGGTAACAAGATCGGGACGATCAACCCGACCACGCACACCATCGCCGAGTTCCCGATCCCGACCGCGGCGTCCTCGACGTACGGGATCACCGCGGGGCCCGACGGTAAGATCTGGTTCGCCGAGCACGACGGGAACAAGATCGGCCAGATCGATCCGACGACCCACACCATCGTCGAGACGAACCTGCCCACCGCCGGCTCGTCCCCCTTCGGCATCACCGCGGGTCCCGACGGCAACCTCTGGTTCGCCGAGAGGGCGGGCAACCGGATCGGTTCGATTAACCCGATCACCCGAGGCATCACCGAGACCGCCATCCCCACCGTCAGCTCGGCGACGCGCATGATCGCGCCGGGCCCTGATGGCAACCTCTGGTTCGCCGAGACGGGGGGCCAGAAGCTCGGCGTGCTTACGCCGAGCCTCAACCTCATCGTGACGGGTCAGCCGCCTGCATTTGTCGCGCCCAATGCGCCGTTCAACCTGACGGTCACCGTCAACTACCAGTCGGGCGGGCTCTACGCCGGGTACAACGGCAACGTCACCCTCGCCCTGCTGTCGACCAATCCCGGCGCCACGCTGGGCGGCACGCTCACCGCCGCCGCGAAGAACGGCGTCGCCACGTTCAGCGGGCTGACGCTCAACCAGCTCGGATCCGGCGCCCGGATCATGGCCTCCACCGACCCGCTGACCACCACCCTCACCACCCCGGTGACGGTCGCCACCCCACCGATGATCGTCACCCAGCGGGTGCTCTACGTCGGCCGCGGTCGGCGGCGTCGTGTCGTCGGCTTCGCGCTCGATTTCAGCGCCGCGCTGGACCCGGCCCGGGCGACGAACCTGGCCAACTACGCGCTGACGCAGCTCCAGCGCCGCGGCGGGCGGCTCACCGCGCTGGCGGTGACCTTCCGGGTGGCCTATGATCCCACGACTCACGAAGTGACGCTGACGCTGCTCGGCAAGCCGAGGTTCGCCGCCGGCGGCAAGCTGGTGGTCGCGGCGCGACCGCCGACGGGACTCACCAACGCCACCGGAGCGCCTCTGGACGGCGGCAACCTGGGCACCTTCGGCACCGACGCGACGTTCCTCATCGCCCGCAACGGAAAGGGCATCCGGCGGTGATCGGGCCGACCGAAGGGCAAGCCCGAGGCGCACGTCATTTTTGATGCGTGCGAAGCGACGAGTGCCAGGATACTGCGTCGAATCGACGGCAGTCTCCTGGCACTTCGCGTGCGCGCTTTCACGGCCCGACGTCCACGAGAAGTTTATACGTCCAGCGTGACCTTCAACACCTGCCTGGTCTCGAGGCGCAGCGGCGACGCGGGCCGGACGACGATCCGATCGTCTCGCCTGTCGAAGGCGGCGGCGAGTGGCTTGTTGTCGATCTCGAGATGCACCGAACGTACGGTGCCCGCCGCCCTGGGCCTGAGGCCGAGCGAGCGGAGCCAGAGCGTCCCGTGATCGAGCCGGATCGAGGCCGTCATGCCGCGGTCGGTGCGCGACTGGGCGAAGCGGCCCCAGCCCTCGGCCGCGGTGAACGCGGCGCGGAAGTCGTCCGGCGAGAGCCGAGGGGCGAACGCCAGGCTCCCGCGCGGGCCGTGATACTCGTAGCCGCAGGCCGCCTGGTAGGCGCCGAAGCTCGCCATGGCGCGGGCGTAATGGTCCGAGCACTCGACCTCGTTGTAGGGGTTTCGCAAACGCGCGGAATACCGATCGTGGATCGCGCGGGCGACGGCCAGACCATGCTCGATCAGGTCGGGCTGGTCCAGGCCCTCCCAGATCATGTGAGCGGCGACTTGCCACTCGAACCCGCTCATGCACTCGTTGAAATACATGTATTGCCAGTGGTCCTTCGCGCGAGGGTCCTGACCGCCCTTCGGCCAGGTGCACATGAGCAGCCCGGCGTCGCCGGCCGTTGCGTACCATCGGCCGCGGGGGAATTTGTCGCGGAACGGGCCGACGTCGGGGACGAAGTTATAGCGCCAGAGTGCCCGCAAGGCCGAGAGCTGCGATTGGCGGTCGAACAGCCGGCCCAGCCCGAGCCAGTGGGCCCAGGTCTGGCCGAAGACCTGGTCGATGTGGCAGCCTGGCCCGGTGCCGATGGCCTCGGGGTGTGCCGGGTCCATGCGCTGGATGAAATACTCGCCGTTGTAGAGCGAGAGCATCGACCGCTTGCCCTTCTCGGCGATCGTGCGGCAGCGGCGGGCGAACGCGGCGTCGCCCATTTCGTCGGCCATCGCGGCCCCGGCGGCGAGCGCGGCGAGGTACAGGGAGCTGATCCACGAGATCTTGCCGAACCAGGCGGCGTCGAGCGTGTTGGCCTGGGGGCCTTCGAGCAGGCCGTCGCCGTCGCCGTCGCGGGCGATCATGTGGGCGATCGCCGCCTTGACGTGCGGCCAGACGCGCCGGAGGAAGCCATCGTCGGCCGACATCTGGTGCTCACGGTACGCGCCGAGGATGCGGCCGCACTGGCCGTCGTCGGCCGGCTCGTTGGCGCCGTCGAGCGAGGCGCGCATGCCGATGCCGCCGTCCGGGTGGAGGGCCAGGCCGAAGTCGACCCGCTCGCGGGTGATGCGCTCGATCTCGGGGAACAATCGGCCGGGCGCCTGGGCATACTGCCAGACATGAGTACACGTTCCCTCGCAGCAGCCGACGCCCTCCCAGGCCCAGAACCGGCCGTCGGCGAAGCGGTAGCACGTCGTCGTGGCGAGGGTCGACGTGTTGGCCATGGTGCGGTCGAGGAACCAGTAGGGGAGCGTCGAGTCGTACCAGGTCTCGACCCACCGGCGCGTGTCGCCGGCCAGGCGGTCGAACTCGGCCGCGACGTACCGGGCGACCTCCGGAGCCGACTCGAACCGCGCCGCGTAGCGGTGCCCGACCTTCCGGCCACCGACGCCTCGGCCGCGGAAGTTGGGGAAATGCCAGGCCAGCAGGAAGGCGCAGGTGATCGAGGCGCCAGGCTCGAGCCGGAACGGCCGTCCGACGCCGCCGAGCAACCGCCCGCCGAGCGGGCCGTCGGAGTCCTTTGTGTGGTTCGCGGGCCAGGCCGTGGTCGGATCGTCGAGTCGAGTCGAAGCGAGAGCTTCACCCTGCGGATCGATCACCGCCAGCGCCATCGTGCCGAAATCGGGCCGCTCGGCCAGTGGGAGCCAGCCTTTTGGCGGGGCGTCAGTGAAGACAACCTGGTCGACGCCGATGTTGCCCCAGGCGCCGGTGTCGCGATCGGCGATCCGCAGGCGGGCGGTCTTGCCGTGGAAGCGCCGGACGTCCCAGGCGGCCGGCTGCATCCGGTTGGCGTCGCGACCCGTCGCCGAGGCGACAACCTGGCCGTCGACCAGCAGCTCGAGGCAGGTCCGGCCGCGGTGCGATCCGCCGCCGATGAGGAACGTAAGATATTTGCGCTCGATGGTGAACTCGCGCGAGGTGAGTGTTCCGGTCTGCGCGTCCTTCTGCTGGATCGTGCCGCCGGGCGCCGAGGCGTGGCTGTTGACGACCCGACGGCCCTGGCCGCCGACCTTTCCCTGGTAGTCCGGAATCCGGGCGATCTCAACCGGCCCGGCGCCGAAGGCGGTTCCATCGGCCGTCCAGCCGTCGTAGCGATCGGACTCAAAGTCGGCGAAGACGACATCCGGCCGTCGGGATGAGTCCTCCGCCTCGGCGGGCTCGGCCGAGGCGACCAGGAGGGTCAAACCCGGGTCGCGGACGATCCGGTTGCGACGACGGCCCTCGGCCTCGGCGACGCTGTCGAGGCCGACGGGGTTGGCCAGCCAGCCGCGCAGTTCGCCGTCGACGGCTTCGTTCGACTCATTGGTGATCGTGTAGCTCGTCACGACGGCCGGCAGCGAGGAATCGTCGACCTCCAGCGGGATGAACGGCGAGAAGGCCTCGAGTTCGACGCGAACGGGGCATCCCTCGCCGCGATAGCTCACGCGGCCGACGGGGTATCGGCCGTCGAAGGCGACCCGGTCGAACCCCGAGCGATCGAGCCGGTGCCAGTCGGAGCCAACGCGGATCGCGAAGCCCTGTTCGAACGGGCTGTTTGGCTCGGCCGGCTCGACGTAGTTCGCGCCGTCGCGCGGGCCGAAGCGTCCGCCGCGATAGGAGACGGTCCGGGGCGAGATCCCTTCCGGGTCGCCGTTGAAGATGTCCCAGAGCCAGAGGCGGCCGTCGCCGCCGAGGTAGACCGTGCCCGCGAACAGGCCGCCGACTGGCATGCCGACATGCGCCAGGGCGGCGGGGTCGGTGACGACCTCCTTGTTGCCGCGGGCGGTGAGCGAGGCGACCCAGGCCGGGGCCAGCTTTTTGTCGGTTGGGATCGTGCGGAGGTACTCGTTGTCGCCGTCGAACGGGCCGGCCATGACGGGCATCCGGCCGACTGCGGCAACCGCCGATGTCGCGGCGAGTCCCGCCAGTTTGACGAAGTCCCGGCGCGTGGGTGGACCGCAGCCGCAGTTGTTGTCCCGGCATTCCCCGTTGCTATCGCTGGAAACCATCGGTGTCGGACCTCTCTCGTGTAGGTCAGGCTCTCAGCCTGACGTTCAGCGGCCTGGTTCAAGCCCGGGTAACACTTTCCGGCGTAAAGCTTGGGGCCGTTCTGGCGATAAACTCTTGTCTAATTACCACTTGCGACCACTACAACGCCACCGTCGACCGAGAAAAGTGTTACCCTGGCTCCGAGCGACTTGAACCAGGCCCGTTCAGCCCATGTCAGGCTGAGAGCCTGACCTACTTTCCTGCCCGCACCCTAGCCGACGTCAGGCTGAGAGGCTGACCTACTTTCCTACCGACGTCCTCCCTTCCGCCGCGAGGCGTTCGCGGGCGAGTCGTTCCCACCGCGTGCCGAAGTCGAACGACGCGGCCTTGCGGTCGTACTCCTTCCCCGCGTGCCTGTCCCCGAGCTGTCTGCGCGCGGCGGCCAGGTGATACCAGTAGTAGGGCTGGAAGAGGGGATCGAGACCTTGCTCGTGAAATGCTTGAAGGAGCCTCTCGGCCAGCTCGGGCTCGTCGATCAAAAGCGCCGCCCGGCCGCTCAGAGACAGGACCCCGCGCTGCGTCCCGGCGTCCTGGGGAACCTCCAGGCGGCCGCGTTCGGCCGACTCGATCCGGGTCCGCGCCGGCTCGACCTCGCCGAGCAGTGCGTGGACCAGCGCGGCGGTCGCGTCGAAGACGGCCGTCAGCTTGGTGTCTCCGACGATCTCGGACTCGGCCTCAGCCACTGCCGCGAGCGCCTGATCGGCCTGGCCGAGCTCGGCGTGGATCGCCGCCAGTTCGTTGTTGATGGCGGCGCAGCCCCGGCGATGCAGGGCCGGGATATGCCCCTCGACGATACTTCTGGCCTTCTCCAGGGCGAGAACGGCCTCGTCGAGCTGGCCTCTTGCCT
>JAKAUH010000739.1 GCA_021818605.1 Planctomycetota bacterium | reverse complement strand
TAGATCCGTGAACACTGATGTACACCAGGATCTTCCTGCGGCTGGAGCCGCTGGGGATCGAGTTGGTCGCCGCCGCGGCCCGACGCGCCGGTCATGATGTCCGGCTGATCGACCTCCAGGTCGAGTCCGCCCAATCGTATCGACGACTGGTGCGCGACTGGCGGCCTGACGCGATCGTCGTCTCGAACAACTACCTGGCGAACGTGCCCGAGGTGATCGACCTGGCGCGCGACGCGAAGGCGATCCGTCCTGAGGTGTTCGTGGCGGTCGGCGGTCATAGTGCGTCATTCGTCGCCGACGAGCTGCTGGCGCACGCGGAGGGGGCGATCGACTGCGTGCTGCGGGGCGAGGGCGAGGCGTCGCTGGTCCCCCTGCTCGAGGCCGCCGGTGCGCGCGACGAACAGGCGCTGCTCGAGGTGCCGGGGATCATCACGGCCGCAGGACGCGGACCGGCGCCCGGGTTCGTCGCCTCGCTCGAGGACCTGACGCCCGCGCGCGACCTGTTGCGACACAGGAGGAAGTATTTCATCGGCGTGCTGGATCCGTGCGCGTCGATCGAGTTCAGTCGCGGCTGTCCCTGGGACTGCTCGTTTTGCAGCGCCTGGACCTTTTACGGGCGGACCTACCGGATCAAGCCGCCCGAGGCTGCCGCGGAGGAGCTGGCGACCATCCGCGAGCCGGGCGTGTTCATCGTCGACGACGTCGCGTTCATCCAGGGCGAGCACGGCATCGCCATCGGCGAGGCCATCGCCAGGCGCGGCATCCGCAAGCAGTACTATCTCGAAACGCGCGGAGACGTCCTGCTGCGGAACAAGGATGTCTTCCGCTTCTGGAAGCAGCTCGGGCTCCAGTACATGTTCCTCGGCGTCGAGGCGATCGACGAGGAGGGACTCAAGCGGTTCCGCAAGCGGGTGACGCTGTCGAAGAACTTCGAGGCGATCGAGTTCGCCCGTTCGCTGGGGATCATGGTGGCGATCAATCTCATCGCCGATCCCGCCTGGGACCACCAGCAGTTCGAGGTGATCCGCCAGTGGTGCCTCGAGATCCCCGAGATCGTCAACATCAGCGTGAACACGCCCTATCCGGGCACCGAGAGCTGGCTGACAGAGTCGCGCCGGGTGACGTCGCGCGACTACCGCCTCTTTGACATCCAGCACGCGGTCCTGCCGACGAAGCTCCCGCTGCCCGAGTTCTACGCCGAGCTGGTGCGCACCCAGCAGGTCCTCAACCGCAAGCACCTGGGCTGGTCGGCCCTCAAGGCGCTGGCCGGCATCCTGGCGGGCAACCTGGCGAGCGGGCAGACGAACACGCTGAAGATGCTCTGGAAGTTCAACAGCGTGTACAACCCCGCGCTGCAACTGGCCGACCACGCGGCACCGGTCCGGTACGAGATGAGCCCGCCCCCACCGCCGAGAGACGTGGTCGATGCCAGGTCGCTCTACATTCACCCAGGGCAAGGGCGCCGGGGCCGGCGAATCGACGACGCGACCGAGTCGTTCGTCGACCAGTCGCGGATGAGGGTCGACGCCTCGACCTGACGGACCCGACAGGTACGAGGATCAGGGCAATCCCAGGGCGGACCCGACCGGTCTGATGATCGCGGTCCGCGCGGAATCTCGGCCATAATCGCGTCACACGTCAATCCGGATGTCGTATAGTTCTGCATGAAGGCCACGCGAGGCCCACCCGCGATTGAGGCGGGGGCGCGGCCCGCCGAGGACCGAACCATGGAGGAACGACGATGCTAGTCCTCAGCAGGAAGATCGACGAGCGGATCGTGATGCCCGAGCTGAACGTCACCCTGACCGTGCTCGCGATCGAGGGAAACACGGTACGCCTGGGAATCACGGCGCCCACGGAGATCCGCGTGTATCGCGAGGAGCTGTGGAACCGCGTCCGTCCGAATGCGGCGCCGGCGGCGCACAACGCCGTCTGAACGGGGCGACCCGGCCGCCTTGCACGCCGCCGATCGAAACGACACCTCGCGGCTCCACGCCCAGGCCGGCCTGGCAAAGGGTGAATGAGCGGCGCTCGAGCCGGTCGATTCGCCAGGGGCGCGCGACCTCAGTTTCTCGGCGCCCCGGTGCAGCACCACGAACGGCAGCGTGACGGCCCACACCAGGACCGGGATCGCGGCGACCAGGAACCGCCAGCAGAGCCACGGGAGCCGCACGACCAGCCGCACCAACCACGCGACCGCCCGGATCGCCAGGGCGGCCGACCCGCAGATCAGCTCGAAGGCCAGACCAAAGACAGGGTCGAGGCCGATGGCGACGAACGCCTGGAATCCCGTGCAGGACCGGCGGATCACCCCTCGTTCGCCCGGCGGTATTCGGTGCGATCGCTCAGGGCCATGGCCACGCGCCTCCGATCAGCGAGCCGGCGGCCGGAGTACGCTCGCGGTCCGGGTTCACCCCGTTCCCGCAGTGCGCAGCCGGGCGCTGAGGATTTCGGCGAACCCGGATCGATCGATCGATCGATCGATCGATCGATCGTGCTGACCCACGCGCCGGAAACCTTCGAAGATGCCCACTCGCTTCGAAGATGCCCACTGTTGCGCGCGGGCATCTTCGAAGCGTGCTCGCTCGCTTCGAAGATCCGCGCTTCTGGGCGCGCGGATCGTTCGAACGGCGCGGGCCGTTTTCAGAAACTACTCGAAGGGTCGGATCCGGGACCGGCGTTCAGTGCCAGGTTCCCTGATCGGTGCTGGTGACCCAGCCGCCGATGGCCGTTGCAATGGTTTCAAGCGGCAAAACCTGCCGGGCAGCGCCGCGGCGGATGGCCTCGCGCGGCATGCCGAAGACCGTGCAGGTCGCCTCATTCTGGGCGATGGTGAAGGCGCCGGCCTCGCGCATCTCGAGGAGCCCCTGGGCGCCGTCGTCGCGCATGCCGGTCATGATCACGCCGGCGGCGAACGGCCCGGCGGCCTGCGCCACCGAGCGGAACAGCACGTCGACGCTCGGCCGGTGCCAGCAAACCGGTGGGCCGTCGACCAGCTCGACGCGATAGCCCGTCCCGGCACGTCGGATCACGCCGTGCTTGTCGCCGGGGATCACCAGCGCGCGGCCGGGCCGCACCGGCTCGTGATTCCGGGCCTCGACCACCTCGATCGTGATCTCGGGGTCGCGATCCAGCCGCTGCGCGAACGCGGTGATGAATTCGGCCGGCATGTGCTGAACGATGACCAGCCCAGGGCTGGCCGGCCCGAAGCCGGGCAGGAACTTGTGCAGCGTTGGAACGCCGCCGGTACTGATGCCGATGGCCACCATCCGCTCGGCGACGCCGGTATGTGGGACATAAGCGTGCTGGGTCAAAACCGCGTCGGCTGAATATCGGCGCTCGGTCGAGGTGGCGATCCGGTCCTCACGAACCTGCAATCGCCCGGCCCGCGCGGCGTTGCGGATGCTCTCGAGCAGGTTCTGCGACCATTCGGCCAGTCGGCCGGCATTGGTCCAGTCGGGCTTGGCGATCACCTCGACGGCGCCCATCTCGAGCGCCGTCACGGCCCGCTCGGCCTGGGTGGTGCACAGCACCACGGGCATCGGGTGCTGCCGCATCACCTTGCGCAGAAAGGTCAGCCCGTCCATCCGCGGCATCTCGACATCCAGCACGATCACGCCGGGCACCGAGCGCTTGAGCCGCTCGACGGCCTCGTAGGGGTCGGCCGCGACGACGACCCGGAACATCCCGTCGGACTCGATGATCGACTTGAGGCGCTGGCGGATGACCGCGCTGTCGTCGACGACCAGAACCTCGATCGGCTCGGGATCGGCGGTGGGGCGGCCGGAGATCCTCCCGCGGGGGTTCATGGCCGTCACGCCTCCTTCTGGTACAGAGAAGGAGAATGCTTGCGGATCGTGGGGGTCACGCCCGGGATAATCTCGCCGTTGCCCATCACCAGCCAGCCGCCGGGCCGGAGGTGCTGCGCCAGCCGCTCGATGAGCGCCAGCCGCTCGTCCTCGGCGAAGTAGATCGAGACATTCCGGCAGAAGATCATCGGCAGATCTGTCGGGACCGGCCAGACCGAGTTGCGCAGGTCGACGTGCCGGAACTTCACCATGTCGCGAATCTCGGGCACGACGCGGAACGACCCCTCACGCGGGCCGCGGCCCAGCAGGAAGAACCGCTTGAGCCGCTGCTGCGAGATCCCCTGGACGTCGCGCGACGTGTAGATCGCGCCGGCGGCGACCTTGAGCATCTCGAGCGACAGGTCGCTCGCCCAGATCTCCACCCGCGGAAGCTGCTGGGGCGGCAGGGTCTCGGCCAGCACCATCGCCATGCTGTAGGGCTCCTGGCCCGACGAGCAGCCCGCCGACCAGATCCGCACCGGCAGGCCCGGGCCCTCCTTCAGCCAGGCCGCCACCTTCTCGGCCATGAAGGTGAAATGCGCCGGCTCGCGGAAGAACGCCGTGTGGTTCACGGTGCTCAGGTCGATCAGCACCTGCGTCCCCCAGCCGGTGGGGTCGGCCCGCAAGACCTGGTCGTGAAACTGGGTGAAGCTCGTCAGATTCCGGGCCTGGAGCCGCGATCGCAATCGGGCCTGCATGAGCCCCATGCGATGACTCTCGAGCGTGATGCCGATCACATTGCGCAAAAAGGCCACAATCGGCGCAAAGTCTTTCTCAGACCACGCTTCGAAGTCCGGCGGGGGTGGCAGCGCTCCCGATGTTGCCACGTTACACTCCCTCACCGTTCAACGAGCCGAGCGTCGAGAAGACACGATCCACGTCCAGTACGAGCAGAAACCCCTCCTGGTGACGGATGAGACCGCGGACGAATGGAGTCGCTTTCCCAAGTCCAAGCTGGGGCGGCGGTTGTACCTCGTCGGGCGAGAACTCCAGCACGTCCGAAACCCGGTCGACCAGAAGACCCGTGATCTGGTTCCCATCCCCCTCGACGCCCTCGACGATCAGGACCGAGGGGGCATGCTGCGGCTTTTCTTCCCTCATTAGCCCAAACGGCGCTCTCAGGTCGTAGACCGGAACCACGTGCCCGCGGAGGTTGATGACCCCCATGAGAAATCTCGGCCCGCCGGGGACTTCTGTCAAGGACTGCATGTCCAGGACTTCCTGGACCCGCATCACTTCCAGGGCGTAGCCCTCCTTCCCCAGCCGAAAGACGACGAACGATTGGGTGCGGTCTCGTTCTGAGTCGTACTCGGTCTCGCTGACCAGTTCTACCATCGTCGCACCTACTCTAACACGTCATCGGGGTGGAGTGGATTCCCTGCCGGGAAAAGTCCCGGAGTCGGAGGGCCGGCAGCCGGCCGGCACAGGCCCCCCGCTGGTTTCGAGGTCCCTACATTCGCTCGAAGTTATCGTCATCGTCCTCCATGTTGATCACGACTCCTCCGCCCCGCGAGCCACCGAGGTTATTATTCCCCGGCGGGGGATTAATGGGGCCGGAATGCGGGGGCAAGGCGACCGGCCCGCCGCCGCGGCCCGGTGAATGTCCGTGGCCGGCCCCGTGTCCATCGATCAATGGACCCGGACCCGGCCGGGGCCCGCGTGCCGGTGGAATCATCCGCCGGGCCGAGGCGGGGTTGGAGAGGTGCCCCCGCTGGGCCCGGACCGTCGGCTCCGCGCCATGATAACCGTTCTCGTGTTCATCAAGCTGAAAAAAGCCCACCTTTTCCTGGAGACTCGACGAGTGGGAGGCCAGGTCGCTGGAGGTCCCGGAGAGCTCGTGGCTGGCCGCGGCGTTCTGCTGGACGACCTCCTCGAGCTGGCTGACGCCGTTATTGATCTCGCGGATGGCGGTCATCTGCTCCTGCGACGCCTCGGCGATCTCCTGGATCAGGTTCGACGTGTCGCGGATCATCGGGACGGTGCGGTCGAGCAGCGTGCCGGCGTTCTCGGCCACGGCGACGCTCTTCTTCGCCAGGTCGCTGATCTGCTGCGCGGCGGCCTGGCTGCGTTCGGCCAGCTTGCGGACCTCGCCGGCGACGACCGCGAAGCCCTTGCCGTGGGTGCCGGCCCGGGCGGCCTCGATGGCGGCGTTCAGGGCCAGCAGGTTGGTCTGATAGGCGATGTCGTCCACGACGAGGATCCGCTGGGTGATCTCGCGCATCGCCACGACGGTCTCGCGGACGGCCTCGCCCCCCTTCTCGGCCTGGTTGCTGGCGTCGTTGGCCATCCGGGCGGTGTCCTTGGCGTGCTGGGCATTCCGGCCGACCGAGGCGTCCACGCCCTGGATCGTGCCGGCAATCTCCTCGAGCGTCGAGGCCTGCTCACTCGACCCCTGGGCGAGCTGGAAGGCGCTCGAATCCAGCTCGCGGCTGGCGGTCGTGACCGACGCCGTCATGGTGCGGATCTGGCTGATCAGCTCGGACCACTTCTCGACGACCGAGTTGACCTGCTGGGCGAGCTGCCCAAGCTCATCGTGGCGCAGGACGTGCGTCCGGTTGAAGAGCTGGCCCTCCTGGAGGCCGCGGGTCACGTCCATGATCTCGAGCAGGGGCCGGACGAACCACCGGCCGTAAAGGAAGCCGATGCCGGCGACGAAGACCAGCACGATGGCCAGGGCTTCCACGATCAACGCCTGATTGCTGTAGAGACTGCCATAGGCGATCTCCACCGGTAACGCCGCCAGAACCGCATAGGCATGCATGGTCTTCTGGTCATGATTGATGTCCGGGAACATCACCTGCGATGCGCCCACGACTTCCCGTCCGCTTCGGGAGAACGGGTTGCCGGAGGGCGGCACCTCATCGACCCATTCCTTCTGCATGTAGCTCTTTTTGGCCGCCTCGTCATACTGGGATGGGAGGTCCCGCAACCCGTCGGCCGGCACGGTCTCGGGCATCATCCTCTTCGCGTCGTACTCGGCGAGGACCTTGTTGTGAGGATCGATCAGACGCAGCCGTGCGCCGTCGATCTTGAAGAGGCTCACGGCCACCTGGAATGCCGTGTTGATTTCCTCGCGTGCCTTGTTGTCCGGGACCCAGTGGAGACTCTCGTCAGGCTTGACGGCCTTGAGGCGGTCCTCCAGCTTGACGATCTGCTGGGCGGCGTAGTGCGAGGCTTCCTTGACGACGAGCTGCCGGTCCTGCTTGAAGTCCTCGAATCCGTGGCACGCCAGCGCGGCGACGATGGCCGCCGGCACCGCGGCGAACAGGAAGACGACGATCCAGATCTGTACCTGCAAACTGACTCTCATCGGAGATTCTCCGCCCTCCCGCCGGGCTGTTGCGTGAATCGGCTGGTCTGCTCGGCGAATCGCGATTCGGAAACGAGGGCCGAAAGGTCGAGGATCAGTGACACGGAGCCATCGCCCAGGATGGTGGCTCCGGAGAAGCGGTTAAAGCCGTGGAGCCCCTCGCCCAGGGACTGGATCACCGCCTGGACACGTCCCAGCAGGCGGTCGACGGCGACGCCGACCCGCTGGCCGGCGTGGCGTGTCAGCAGTAATTCTTGCCGCGCGGGCAAGGGCCCGTCGGTGCGGAACAGGCTGCGGAGCGAGACCATCGGCACCAGCTCGCCCCGGACCGCGATGCACGGGCGATCGTCGGCCAGCGCCGATCGCATGCCGTTGAGCGCGACGCACTCCTCGACCTGTGCCAGCGGCACGACGTACTTGCCCCCGGCGGTCTCGACGAGCAGGCCGTCGATCAGCGCGAGGGTCAGCGGCAGGCGGAAGATGAACGCCGTCCCCTTGCCGGGCGTGCTCTCGACGGTGACCGTGCCCCGCAGGGCGCGAACGGCGTCGCGGACCACGTCCAGCCCGACGCCGCGGCCCGAGAGCTCGCTGACCGTGTCGCGCGTCGAGAAGCCGGGCTCGAAGATCAGGCTGACGACCCGCGGGTCGTCGGCAGTCGTCCCGGGCGCGATCATCTTCAGCGCGATCCCCTTCTTGACGATCCTGTCGCGATCCAGGCCGCGGCCGTCGTCCTCGACGCGGATCGCGACGCGGTCTCCCTCGTGACCCGCCCAGAGCGTGATCCGGCCGACCCGCGACTTGCCCTTCTCCGTGCGATCGCTGGGATGCTCGAGCGCGTGATCGACGGCGTTGCGGATCAGGTGGACCATCGGATCACTGAGCCGCTCGACGATCGTCCGGTCGAGCCGCGTCTCCTGGCCGATGATCCGCAGCTCGATCTCCTTGCCCGAGCGATCGGCCAGGTCGCGGACGACGCGGGGGAACCGCGAGAACAGCTCGTCGACCGGCACCATCCGCAGATCGAGCGTCGTGTCGCGGATCTCTCGGCTGACGCGCTGGAGCGACTCGAGGGCGTGGAGCCAGGTCTCGGTACCGCGGATGTCGCGCAGGCCCATCAGGTTGTCGGAGAGGACCGCCAGCTCGCCGGCCAGCCCGACCAGGTCGTCGAGCTGCGAGGCATCCACCCGGATCCGGGCATTCGGGCGCGGGACGTGGCGCGGCGGCGGCGCGGCGGCCGGCCGGGCGGCCATCGCCGACTCGGCAATCGACACCTGGGACGGCGCGGCGGCCGGCCGGCCCACGGGTGGAGCGGACGGGGTGGACGGCGCCGTGCCCTCGAACAACCCCCGCCCGCGAACCTCGGGCTCGACGACCGCCGCCGGCAGATCGGCAGGACTCTCCCGGGGTAGGACCTGCCAGCTCCCGTCCGGCTCCATCCGCTCGATCGCGACCGTGCTGTCGTCGGCGAAGAAGAGGAAGACCTCGTTGATCTGGTCGGGCGTCGCCGGAGATTCCAGAATGATCGTCCAGCTCAGAAAGCAGCGTTCGGGATCGAGGTCGTCGATCGCCGGAACGCCGTCGAGGTCGGTCTCGATCCGGGCATGGCCCAGGTCGTGCAACTCGTCGAAGACACCGATCGGGTTGATGCCCCGACGGAGCGTGTCGGGACCGGGCGCCAGCGTGATCCGATACACGTTCATGCCGGCGGCCGACCCGGCCGAAGCCGATTTCCGACCGGCACCGTCACCGCCCGGTGCGGCAGCCATCTTGCCGGCCTTCTTGCGGGGCGCCCTCGGCTTCGAACCGCCGCCGGACTTCGCTGACCGGCCGCCTTTCGCCGGCTCGGGCCGCGGAGGAGCCGCCTGGCCCCCCTCCGCTTCGCCCCGGCCGTGGCCATTCTGCCCCGACGGAGACGCAGCCGACGAGTTTGACGCCGACGCCGACGTGGGCGCCGGCGCCGGCGCAGGCGTACCGGTTCCGCCCGCGGGCGGCATGGAGCCGCCTCCGCGCGTGCCAGGCCCACCCAGAAGCGACGCGAGGCGATGGCTCAACTCGCTCGACGCGGGGATGGGCGAATGCGCAGCCTCGGCCTCGACCATCGCCGCGAGGTGGTCGCGCGCCTCCAGCAGCGTGGTGATGATGTCCGAGTCAATCCCCAGGTTGCCTGACCGCACCTGGTCAAGCACGGCCTCAATCCCGTGGGTGAACTCCGCCAGCCGCGACAGCCCCACCATGGCCGCCGCGCCCTTCAGGCTGTGCGCGGCGCGGAACGTCCTGTCGAGATGCGCGCGGTCACCCCGGCGCCGCTCGAGGTCCATCAGCCCCTCTTCCAGGCCGATGAGCAACTCGCGCGCTTCCTCGTAGAACATCTCGCGAAATCGATCGTCCGCGCTCCCCTCCAAGTTTGTCACCCCTATCCAGGTCGAGTCGAGTGCTTTCCGCTTTTCGTAATTCTACATCTTGCCCCGCAACCCCGCACCAATCGATTGGTTCCACCTCATCCGCACCTCAGAGATGCGAAGGAATCCCAGGAAAAGCGCAGGACGCCGAAAGCGAAGCCGCATCAGACCTTGCCGAATCGTCGCTTTCATCGGCTTGCTCTTTTCTATCCGTTCCTCGAATAATTGATTTCTTCACAACCGATCACCGCACCGCACTTCACTTCACTTCAGCGCGGTAGCAGCCTCTTGACCCATCGGCGAAGGTTCTCGGGCTCGATCGGCTTGACCAGCCAGCCGGTGACGCCCCGGCGGTGCTGCGCGTCGAACTCGCCGGGATGCCGGCACGAGAGGACCAGTACGGGGAGAAAACGATGCATCGGCAGGTCGCGGACGGCCGCGACGAGCGCCAGGCCGTCGAGGTTGGGCATCTCCAGGTCGGTGAGCAGCAGGTCGCAGGGCGATTCCTTGAGAACGTCGAGCGCAGCCTCTCCGTCGGCCACCGAAATCACCTTGAGCTTGGGGTCAGTGAGCTGCTCGGCCACCCATCGGCGGACCGAGGCACTGTCATCGGCGTGGACGATGGTCTTGTTCACGGGAAACCAGTCCTTCCGCCGCACCGGAGCACCGGTGGCCCGGAACTTCGGGATCGGAACGGGACCGATGGTGGAGTGCGGGATGGATCGATTCGAACCGACTCGGAGCGGACCAGCGCGAGAAAACGAAGCGGGGCCAGGGGTTACGTCCCGGCGGATTCGAGCCATCCTCCCAGGCCGGAGCGTCGGGCCATCTCCGTGCAGGATCCGGGCGGGTTGACGATCCGGACGATCTGCCCCCGTTCCTGGCCACCGCGGACACAGGCCACCAGGAGTTGGAGGCCGGCGATGTCCCAGGGACCCGAGTCGCTGAGGTCGACCTGCACCGGCTTCCCCCCGGCCAGGGCGGCACGAAGGCTCTCCCGGATGGCCGACACCTCATAGAGCGTGACCGGCCCGGTCAGCAGGATCGTCACCTCGTCGACAGGCTCCTGGCCCTCGCCGTCATGCATCGCAGACCCCGTCCTCGCGACCCACCGGACGCTCCGCTCGCCGACCTGACCTGAGCTGAGCTGAACTGAGCCAGGCCGAATCGACATCGGGTCCGATGGTTCATCCGCGCTTTAGTCTATCACGCCCGGCGCGGAATGGGGAGCGACCAGCGAATGGGCCAACTGGCGGCGCCGGAACCGGCGCGTGGCGGTCGAAAGCTGGCCGGTGGGCGGTTGGCCAGGGTACGGGTGGAACTGGCTCGGGGCGCCCGCGTCGGTTCTGCCGCGTCTCGACGGCGCCGGGCGGATCGGGTCCGGCCCGCGGTGGCCCGGCCGGCCGGCGGCCGGGACGGCCAGGAGCACCGGCAACAGCAGGGCCAGGAGGTAATGGAGCAGTCGAGCGATTGGCGACGGGTTCGGTCCGATTGGC
>JAKAUH010001089.1 GCA_021818605.1 Planctomycetota bacterium | reverse complement strand
TTCTTGCCGAGGTAATAACAAGCCGTTTACCCCTGGAAACACCGGAACCCGCCGGGTTCTTAGCTCTCTCGCGGATCATTGCTAATTATTGACAGGCGAGGACCAGGGGGACATTACTAATTATTGACAGGGCCTGCGCAACACAGCGAAGACGAGGGGGACATTGGAAGACGAGGGGGATGGAAGACGAGAGGGACATTGCTAATTATTGACAGGGCTTGCGCAAGAGAGGGTGTGCTTGCTATCCCAGATTGCCCAGAAGACGAGGAGAAGACGAGGGGGACATTGGGAGAAGACGAGGGGGACATTGAATTATTGACAGGGAGAAGACGAGGGGGACATTGCTAATTATTGACAGGGCTTGCGCAAGACGGGGTGTGCTTGGTATCCCAGATTGCCCAGACCCCGACCATATTTAGGAATGTCCCCATTCAGCCTCCATTCAGCCTCATATTTAGGAATGTCCCCATTCAGCCTCCCGACCATATTTAGGAATGTCCCCATTCAGCCTTCCCCGGCGAACAGCGTCATCTGCGGACAGCACGGTTTCCTCACTTCAGAAGTCATCGGCCTTCACTGCGGACAGGCCGATTCCGTCGCCCCTCTCACGGAAGGACGCGGTCGAGCATTCTGCGGACGAACGGCGGCACGGTGCCGGGGACGACGACGCCATTCGGTCCATACGGATACGCGCCTGGCGGACGGATGACGTAATACGGCACGCCGCCGACGATCGGAGTGGGCGCGAGGGGATCGCCGATGGCCTGGACGTCGACCTCGGCGCCGGTGATCGGATCGCGGGTGATCACAGTGACGCCGGCATTCCGCCGGGCGCGGCGGAGGGCGCGTCTGGGCACCCGCTCGATCACGACGGTGGACGGGTCGCGCACCCAGTGGCCCTCGCGGAAGTCCCAGCCGTCGGGGCGGCGGACCCAGCGGGCGGGAATCCAGTCCCAGCCGGGCTGCATGGCGGACCAGAAGCCGGGGACCCAGACCAGGCGGTCGCCTGATGGAGTCGGGGCATAATGGCCCGCGATGTAGAAGGAATCGGGCCCGGGCGCCGGCGCCGGAGTGTCATCGGGATGTTCGGCCGGCGGTCCGTTGATCCGCCACGCGGGCCGGTTGGCGCTGCTGGTCACGAGCCCCGGGCGGCGCCAGCCGCCGGCCGTCCAGTACCAGCCGCGGGCACCGTGCGTCCAGCGCCCCGGGATCCAGGCCATGCCCGCCGGAGGCACCTGCCAGCTCCCGCCGACCCAGACGAATCGGGTGTTGGCCGGCTCCCACTCCCAGTAGCCCGGCGTCCAGACCGCGCGGGCATTCGGGCGCCGGCCCGACGGACGCTCGGCGATCGGCGCCGGCGGTTCCCTATCGATGTAAACCCGTGTGGCCGGACCTCCCGGTGCGCCGGGGCCGGCGACATCCACGTCCACGGTCGTGGACCGCCGCGGCCGGGTCGTCTCCGGTGCCTGGACCGGAGCGGGTGCAGCCGACTTCGTGCCGATGGTGCCGTCGGCCGGCAGGGGCTCGACGCCTGTCCGGGGCGCCTCCAGCGCCGGCGCGGCCGGATTCTGGGGCTCGGGCGGCGGTGGAGGTTGAGTCGCCCCTGGGTTGTCGGCCGACTGGGATTGTGACTGCGCCCGCGCCGGGGTCGCGACGAACCCGAGCGCCATCATCAATATCAGCAACAACGGCGGTATCAGTATCGGCTTCCGCGCGGCCGGAGCCGCATCACGGGCAATCCGCATGATCATTCTCCCAGGTCGAGTCGAGGGAACCGGACCGCCCGGCCGCAATGGCGAGGAAGGCGTGGCTCCGTCCGAGCCGGCGCCAAGAGGGATCAGGCTCGGACGGCCGGCGGGGTTCCGGCAAGACGGGCCCCGACGTCATCCGTCCAGGCCGGCGCCGGAAGGGAAGAAGCTCGGACGGAGCCTCGCCTTCCCCAGGGTCATTCTAGCGCGAGCGACCCGGTGGAATCCAGGTGCGGCGCCGGGCCCGACCGGACCTGGCACCACTCATTCAGGTTGGGATGTGCAGAATCCGTGCCGAACGGCTGCGGGGAGTGGCGAGACGCTCAGCGGAGTGGCGAGTGGCTCAGCGGAGTGGCGAGTGGCGATACGAGCGACCCCGGCCTGTT
The DNA here is from genome assembly GCA_021818605.1 of Planctomycetota bacterium. Lineage (GTDB taxonomy): Bacteria > Planctomycetota > Planctomycetia > Isosphaerales > Isosphaeraceae > JAKAUH01. The sequence goes on along the minus strand of JAKAUH010001089.1, from coordinate 8,962 downwards.
CGGCGCGGGCCTTCGACCCCGCCGGGGAGCCGGATCGCAGGTCTCCCGCGCGACCGCGGGCCATGGGAATCGCGGCAGACCTGCGGTCCCGGCCCGGAGCGGGGCCAGGAGATCCGCGCCCAACATTCCGAGCCTGGCGCGCGGTCCCGAGACCCGCACCCGGCAGAGAAGAGGCCCGGACGGACCCTCAGCCTTCCAGCATTCACTCGCCACGCGCCGCTCGCCACGCGCCGCTCGCCACGCGCCGCTCGCCACGCGCCACGCGCCGCTCGCCACGCGCCGCTCGCCACGCGCCGCTCGCCACGCGCCACTCCACCGAACCACTCCGCCGAGCCACTCGCTCCACCGCACGAAGATCCCCTTTTCGCCCCGGCCTGCCTTGGCGTATGATTCGGCTAGAGGTTGTGAGGAGTGTGCGCAAGGACCCGCGGGTCCGCCGGCCACCGCCGGCCCGGGCTCGCCGGTCGCGGGCCAGAGTCGAACTCGACCCGAAACGAATCGACCCGATCCGATGCGAGACTTCTCGATCATGACGCGACGTTCCCGGGGCCGCGAGGTCGCCCTCCAGGTCCTTTACCAGGTGGAGCAGAACCCCAGCATGTCGCTCGCCGAGGTCCGGCTGTTCATCCAGCGCCGACTGCTGGGGGAGCGCAAGTTCTGCGAGTTCACCGAGGTCCTGGTCGCCGGGGTGAAGGAGCACCTGGCGAAGATCGATGAGGCGATCTCCGCCGCGGCCGACAACTGGCGGGTGGACCGCATGGCGGCCATCGACCGGAATATCCTGCGCCTGGGCGTCTACGAGATGATCATCTGCCGCGAGATCCCGTCGAAGGTGGCGATCAACGAGGCGCTCGAGTTGGCGAAGCGGTACAGCACCGCGCAGTCGAGCCGGTTCGTCAACGGCATCCTCGACCGGGTGCTCCAGTCGGAATTGCAGGCGCAGGCCCAGGCGATCATGTCCACGCATCCCGCGCGAATCGAGGCGGCACGGATGGCCGAGCAGGAAGCCCGCGAGGCCGCGGCGGCCGCGGCCGCCGCGGGAACCGACGCCGTGCCGAGCGATGACGAAGCAGGCCAGCCCGGGACGAGACCGGATGCCCCGCCTACCGAGTAATGTGCCCGCGAAGCCAGACGGGCCGGGCGGATCCTTCCGTCCCCGCGCCAGCGCCGGCGCCGGCGCCGACCTGCACGTGCACACGACGCACTCCGACGGCGTGTGCTCGCCCTGCGAGGTGGTCGTGGCGGCGGCCCGCGCCGGCCTGAATGCGCTGGCGATCACCGATCATGACACGGTCTCGGCGCTGGCCGTCGCGCGGCCGGAGGCCCGGCACTGGAACGTCGAGCTGATCGCCGGGGTCGAGCTGACCTGCCAGCACAGGGGCCGCGAGCTGCACATCCTCGGCTACTTTTTCCGCGAGGACGAACTGGATCTGGCCGCGGCGATGGCCGGCCTGCGCGAGGGACGAGCGCGCCGGATCGAGGCGATGGCCGAAAGGCTGCGCGCGCTGGGCCGGAACGTTGAGATTGACGCGATCCGCCGGGCGTTTCCGCGCGCCGTGCTGGGCCGCCGGCACCTGGCCGAGTACCTGACGCGCACCGGCCAGGTCGGCGGGATTCGCGAGGCGTTCGCGCTTTACCTGGGCGACGGCCGGCCGGCTTGCGTCGAGAAGCCCCGGCTCGACGCGATCGCGGCGATCGGCCTGATCGGTCAGGCGGGCGGCGTGGCCGCGCTGGCGCACCCGCCACACGACTTCGGCGAATCGTCGATCCGCGGGCTCGCCGACGCGGGCCTGCGGGCCATCGAGGTCGACGGCCCGGGATGCTCGTCGGGCCTGGGCCGCCGCCTGCGCGCGATCGCCCCGCGCCTGGGATTGATCGGCATCGCCGGCAGCGACTTCCACTCCGCCGACCGGCCCGGCCGCCGCGTCGGGGCGTTTACCACCGATCCCGAGGCGCTCGCGCGCCTTCGCGCTTTGAGTGGTCAGTGATTAGTGGTCAGTGGTCAGTGGTCAGTGAGTAGTGGTCGGTGAGGAGTGGTCAGTGGTCAGTGGTGGCTCTCGGCGAACTTCGAGCGAGGCTGGGGTGGCGAGGCTCCGCCCGGACACAAACTTCCGGGGGCCCTGTAGCGATCGACCAACGGCCGAAGATTCCCGTCGAAGGTCAGAGAGCAAAGGGCAAAGGAGCGGATGCGCAGCCCAGGAAGGCCCGGCCACTGACCACTGACCACTGACCACTAACCACTGACTACACCTCCCCCAACCGCTCCGTCGCATCGCCGAAGCGGTCGAGCCGCACGCCGACCTTTTCCAGCATCGACAGGTACAACCGGCACATCTGGCGATTCGGCTTGCCCTGGTAATCGAGCGCGCGCCCGGTGCGGATCTTCCCGCCGCCGCGGCCGACCATCACCACGGGCAACTGCGACGCGTCGTGCGCGCCGGTCAGCATGCTCGAGCACATCAGGATCATCGAGTTATCGAGCGCCGTCCGGCCGCCCTCATCGATCGCGTCGAGCTTCTTGGCGATGTACGCAAGCTGCTGCACGAAGAACTGGTTGACCTTCAGCCAGTCGGCCGAGGTCAATGAGTGCGACAGCAGATGATGAATCATGTAATCGACGCCCAGGTTGGGGAACCGTAGCGCCGAGTGATCGTTGTTGAGCTTGAGGGTACACACCCGGGTTGTATCCGTCTGAAAAGCCAGGACGAGGATATCGCACATCAGCCGCATGTGCTCGGCGATGTCCTGTGGCAGGCCGTCCGGCGGCCTCGGGATATTGGGCTTCTCGAGCGTCGGCCGCCAGCCCTGGAGCTGGCCGGTCTTGCCGGCGTTCTCGATCCGCTGCTCGACCTCGCGCACCGAGTCCAGGTACTCGTCGAGCTTGCGGCGGTCGGTCGTGCTCACCTTGCCGCGCAGGTCCTTCGCGTCGGAGAGCACCGCGTCCAGCACGCTTTCATCCCCGCGCCGGGCCTCGTCCTTGAACAGCCGGTCGAAGGCCAGCGCCGGGTACAGTTCCAGCGGCGTGGGCGTGGTGGGCGAGCTCCACGAGATGTGCGAGCTATAGAGCATCGAATAATTGCGATGCACCGACGCGATCGCCTTCTCGCAGGCGAGCACCAGGCTGGGCACCTTGGTCGATCGCCCGTGGCGCTGGGCGACGACCTGGTCGACGCTCGTGCCCGATCGGATCTCGCCGCCCGAGGCGAGCGGCGCGCCCGAGAGCAGGTTGCCCGTCTGCGAGCTGTGGATGTTCCCCTTCTGGGCCTCAGCGTTATACAGCCCGCGGATGAACAGCACCTTCTCGCGCACGTCATTGAGCGGCCCGAGGACCTTGCCGAGCTTCAGGCCCTTGCCCTCGCCTTTGGCCCACCACTCGGTGCTATGGTAGCCGTTGCCCGAAAAAAGCACGGCGAGGCGCACGGGCGGCTCGCTGGCCTGCTTCCGGCCCGAGGGTTCGTCGCCCCAGACCGGCAGCGACTCCATCCACGGCAAGGCCATCGAGACGCCCAGGCCGCGGAGCATCGATCGTCGCGAGAGGCGGTAGTCGGTCATGGCAAAACCCTCGTGGTTCCCGGTCTGGTTCGTTTCGTCGGATCACTTCCTGGCTTCGTCCCCGGCCCGTCCGCGGTGTGTGCGAAACGGCTTGCTGCGGACGATTGTCTCGAGCGCCGCCGAGACGCGGTCGCCGTCGGCCGCCATCTTCGCCAGCATCTCGTCGATCAGCGGTTCGTCCGAGAGCTGCACCGCACGCCCCAGCGCGTAGCCCAGCAGCTTGCGGCAGAACTGGCGGCGGAACTCCTGCTTGCGCCGGTCCATCAAATAGCGCTTCAACCCGTCGAGCCCCTCGAACCGCGTGCCGTCCTTCAGCTCGGCGCGGGTGTCCACCGGGCGATCGCCCAGGTCCTTCTGGCGGAATCGGCCGATCGGGTCATACGCTTCGAGGGCGAAGCCAAAGGGATCGATTCGATTATGACAGGCGGCGCACGAGGCGACGCTCCGGTGCTTCTCGACGAGCTGGCGGACGGTCAAACCGTCGGTCGCCGCCTCGTCGTCGGGGAGCTGCGGGACGTTTTTGGGCGGCTTGGGCAGCCGCTCGCCCAGCAGGGTTTCGAGCAGCCAGTTGCCCCGCAGGACCGGGCTGGTGCGCGACGCGCCCGATTGCTTGGCGAGGACCGCGCCCAGGGCCAGCACGCCGCCGCGGCCGTGCGCCCGCACGCCCTCGACCCGCCGCCAGGCAGCGCCCGTCACGCCCGAAATGCCGTAGTGCTTCGCCAGATTTTCATTCAGGAACGTGTAATCGGCGTCGATCAGATCGAGGATCGAGCCGTCGCGGGCGAACAGGTCGGCGAAGAACCGGACGGCCTCCTCGTACAGCTCGGGTCGGACCTGGGCGAACGTCGGGAAATGCCGCTCGGACTTCTCATCGTGGGTGTCGAAATCGCGGATCTCCAGCCACTGGCAGGCGAACTCGGTGGCCAGGCCGCGGGCCCGCTCGTCGCGGACCATCCGGCGCGTCTGCGCGGCCAGCACGTCCGGATTTCGGAGCTTGCCGGCGGCGGCCAGGCGGGTCAATTCCTCGTCCGGCATCGTGGCCCAGAGGAAATAGCTCAGGCGGCTGGCGAGCTCCCAGTCGTTCACCGGCATGGCCTCAGAGCCAGGCCCGGGGCGCTCGACCCGGTAGAGGAACTCTGGCGAGACCAGCACCCGCGCCAGCACCAGGCGGAAGGCGTCCTCGTGGCCCAGCTCCTCCTCGGCGCGGAGGCGACGGTAGAGGGTGCGCAGGTCGGCCTTCTCGCGATCCGACAAGGGCCGCCGGTAGGCCCGCGCGGCGAAGGCGATGAGGGCATCGAGGTGCCGCGGCTCGGAGGCGGCCTGGACCTTCGCGGCGGCCTCGTACGACGCCGTGATCGGCTTGCGCCAGGCTTCCACCCGGGCCGTCTGGCCCTCCTGCGAGGCGAAGCCGAGCATCTGGTCGAACGTCTGGTAGACCTTGATGCCGTCCTGGCTGACGTAGTGCAGCTCGTCCCAGAGCCGGTCGAGTCGTTTGCGGCCGGCGTCGTCGAGCATCAGCCGGGCGAACGGCTCATCCCAGCGGAAGAACTGGATGACCGTGACGACCTCGTCCACCGGGATGATCTGGCGGAAGCAGAGCGCGGCGGGGAAAACCCGGCGGAACTCGTCCATGCCGGCCGACCACCGCGCTGCCGCCTTGCTCGACGGCCGGACCACCACCGAGACGCCCGGTCGCAGCCGGCCAAGCGAGTTGCGGTCCACCGATTTGTCGGTCAGTTCGAGCTGTACGCTCCCCTCGGCGCCGGCGCGGGAGGCCAGCGATCCGCTGACGATGAACGTGCGCCCCGCGGCCAGCTCGGCCGGGATGCGGACTTCCAGCAACGACGGGGCCGACACCGCCATCGCCTCGGCATTGACGGCCTCGCCGCCCGCGGCCTTGCCGAACAGGGCTGGGTCGAGCCCCCATTCCTCGGCGCCCGACGGTGATGACACCGTGCGACGGTCCCATCCCGCGGCCATCGAGCCGAACAGCGGACCGTCGAGCGAACGGGCCTGGCGGTGGAGCAAGACGTCGGGGTCAGTCTTGCCCTTGCCAGCCGGAGGGGTGGCCGCATCCAGCAATCGCGCCACCTCCTCGGCGAGCTTCTTCTTCTCGTCGGGCCGATCGGCCGAGAGCCAGCGCGCCAGCGTCGAGCCAGCGGGCACGACGGGCAGATAGCCCTGGTCGGCGGCCGGCTCGGAGTAAAAATGCCAGACGCCAGGATGCCCCTGACGGTCGGCGTGCGGGTTGCCGGCCAGCAGGTCGCCCGAGACATCCGGAGCCAGCCGCCAGGCCGACGCGGCCGCCTCCCTCGGCACGATTTCGAGGTTGAACTCGGTGGTGTCACAGCCGTGGTTGCCATCCCGCGGGCCGATCGCCAGCGCGATGAGGTCGCCGGGCTGCACGGTGAGGTCCTCGATCGGCGCGATCGTGGCGCGCTGGCCGTCGCCGAACGCGCCGGCCGCGAGCCGTCGGCGATGCCCGCCGCGCCGCCACTCGAGCGACCAGCTCACGCCGTTGCCGCAGCCGCCGTGCGCGTCGGCCACGGTCGGCGCGACGCGGACCTTGCCGGCGATCGGGCTCCGCCAGCCGATCGCCACCGCCCGGCTGGGCGAGGGATGCACGACGATCCCGTGCGGTTTCACGCGTCCGGGTATATTCACCTCGCGACTCGAGGCATTGGCGATCAGCGCGGGCAGCTCGCCGGTGCGCCAGGTTTTGATGAAGTCATATCCGCCGCCGCTGGGCGACTTCTCGGCGAGGTAGTCCTGAATCCGCGTCGGCCCGGTGCCGGCCAGGCCGAGGTAATCCAGCCAGCTCGCCAGCGCATCGGCCGGCAGTTTGTGTTTCGTGGCGAGCCGGTCGATCGTCGCCCGATCGCAGCCCGCGGGCGCCTCGGCCGCGGCGGCGAGATACCGCGTGGTCGCCGCGAGCACCTCGCGCCGGCGCCCGGTCAGATACTGCGACAGTCCCCGCACATCACGGAGCAACAGCGGCGCCCGGCCCGGCCGGTCGAGCCTTGGCCGGTTCCAGACGACGACGTCGCCGCTCGACCCGTCGCCGGCCGAGCCGGCCGACAGGCGGAGCACGACCTCGCCGCCCGGCAATTCGTCCGGGAACCTGTGCTGGAGCGTGACCGCTCCCGGCAGCCGCTCGACCGGCACCTGCCACGCGCCGTCGAACGCGATCGCCGTGCTCTTGAACTGCCAGAGCGTCCCCTGCCACTCGCGGATGGCTCCCGCGAGCGCCGGGACGTCGCCCGGCCCGGCGGTTTTCCACCGCGCGCGGATGTCGCTCAGCGGGCCGGTCTCAGAGCCGCGAGCCTCTGTCTCACCCAGAGTCGTCCACAGCGTCGCCAGGTACTGCGGGCTCAGGCCGAGGCGCTCGGCGGTCGCGTGGATGTCCTTCTCGGCAAGCCGTCGGCTCGCCGAATGCTGGCGCAGCTCGATCGTCGCGGCGAGGTAGCGATCGAGCGGGATCTTCCCGTCGTGGTCGGCGAAGCGGTCGTACAGCCCGCGCACCCCGGCGATCAGTTCGTCGGTCCAGTCGCGCCGGCTGGCCCTGGGCGAGAAGCGGAATCCGTCCGGCAGCAGGACGGCGTGCCCGGCGATGTCCTTGGCGGCGTCGAGGTACTTGCCCAGAAGCGCCGGCGACATCATGAGCGCGTCGCCCGTATTGGTGAACCCCTCGCCGGCCGCGCCGTCCTGGGGGAACTCGCGCGCCGGGTCGAGCGGCACGCGCGTGAGATCGCGGACGGTGCGGGTGTACTCGACGTTGCTCAGCCGACGCATCACGACGCGGCCCGGGTCGCCGGCGGTCAGCCTCGCCTCGAGGTCGAGGAACCGGCCGGCCCAGTCGCGCAGGGCCCGGCGATCGTCGGCCTTCGGCTGGCGCGCCTCGGGCGGCGGCATCTCGCCCTTGTCGAGGATCTCGGTCACCTTGCGCCACGAGGCCGCGCCTCGCCTCGATTCGGCCAGCGAGGTGAACCGCTGAAGGTCGACGTCCCCCTCGGGCTCGGCGCTGGAGTGGCACTTGAGGCAGTACCGCTCGACGATCGGCCGCACCCGGCCCTTCAGCTCGTCCTCCAGCCGACGCCCGGCCGCCGCGACCTCGGCGCCGCTCCCCTGCCCCTTCTCCTTCACGTCGCCGTCGCCCGCCAGGGCGAGTACCGCCGGCATACCGAGCCATACGGCCGCCATCGCCGCGATCATCCGGCGCACCGAGGCACGCCGCCCGCGTTCCGTCGATCGTTCAGCCATCTGGGAAGGATTCCGTTTCAAGAGGACTCGGGGTCTGGTGGTTCCGTCCGGCCTGTTCAACAATTATCCATCCGGCGGGGATCCGACGCAACCTCGGGGATAGATCGCGAGCTCCGGGCTGCATCGGGGGTTGGATGCCGGGCCGGCATGCCGTAGAGTCGACGGACGTGCCGGGCGAATGGGCGATGCCGACCCGCCTGGCCCCTCCACTCCTGGGAGGCTCGCCATGTCCGACCCCGAAGCTGGCGCTCCTTCGAAGGCCTCGTTTCCCACCACGCGCTGGAGCCGCGTGGCCGCGGCTGGCGACCCGGCCGACCCCGAGGCTCGCGCGGCTCTCGAAGATCTCTGCCGCGCCTACTGGTATCCGCTGTATGCCCTGGTCCGTCGCAAGGGATACGGGCCCGACGAGGCCGCCGACCTCACGCAGGAGTATTTCGCCCGGCTGCTCGACACCGGCCTTCTCGCCCGCGCCGACCGGAGTAAGGGCCGCTTTCGCGCGTTCCTGCGCACCGACTGCGGCTTCTTCCTGTCGCACGAGGCCGAGCGCGGCCGGGCCCGCAAGCGCGGCGGCGGGATTGTCTCGCTATCGATCGACGCCCGCGATGCCGAGGGCCGGTATCTCCGCGAGCCGGCCGACCCGGGGCTGACGCCGGACCGCCTGTTCGACCGCGCCTGGGCCGTGGGGCTGCTCGACAGCGTGCTGGAGCGGCTGGCGGGCGAGTACGCCGACTCCGGCCGCGCCGCGCAGTTCGAGGCCCTCCAGGTGGTGCTTAGCGAGGGAGCTCGCTCGGTCTCCTATGCGACGATCGCGGCCCGCCTCGGCACGACCGAGGGGGCCGTCCAGGCCGCCGTCCAGCGGCTCCGACGTCGCTATCGCGAGGTCCTGCGCGAGCAGGTCGCCGCCACGCTGGATGACCCGGACGAGGCGGCGGTTGATGACGAGCTGCGCGACCTGTTCGCGGCGCTGGGGGGGTAGCGCGCCTGGTCATGATCTGGGGCGAACCGGCGACGTGAGTCGCCGGGTCCTCAGCCATCGACCCGAGGCGAACCACCGACGTCAGTCGTCAGGCCACGCCGGAAGCGAAGGCACCCGGCGACTCACGTCGCCGGTTCGCCAGGGTACGAGGAAGAAAATCCTGGCCCCGCGCGT
>JAKAUH010000654.1 GCA_021818605.1 Planctomycetota bacterium | reverse complement strand
GCGCCGCCGCCGGTGATCGGGCCGTCGATCACCGCCGGGCGAGCCGAGGTGCCCCGACCGGCGCCGGATCGAGCGCCGAGACCACCAGCGCCGGATCGAGCGCCGAGACCACCAGCGCCGGCGGCCCCGTCGCGATCAGCCGGTGCAGGCGGGTCCTCCGCGTCGGACGCGGGGAAGGTCAATTTCAACTGCCCGTCGTGCGGGCACGGGTATCGGCTCGACGCGAACCTCGCGGGGAAGCAGGGGCGGTGCACAGCCTGCCGGGGCGTGTTTACAATCCCGGCCCGGCCGGCCCCGGCGACTGCGGCACCCGCTCCTGCGACACCGGCGCCGGCCGTGACTCCGATGCCGGCTCCGGCCACTCCGCGGCCGGCTGTCGCTACCCCGATCCCGGTTCCCCGAGTGGCCGCACCACAACCGGCGGCGCCGGTTCCGGCCATGGCCGGGGTGGCGGCGGGCGACTCGGGATGGTGGGAACTGGACTCGTCCGAGTCGATTCTCGTGCCGCTCGCCGCGGCTGCCGTGGGCGGCCGGCGACCGGCCGTCGTCGCGGCGGTGCCGGCAACCGACTGGGCGATTGTCGATCAGTCGGATGATGACCCGGTCGGACCGGCCGGCGTGCGCACCTCGTCATCGTCATCCTCGTCCGATCGCAGGTGGGTCACGCCCGTGGCGATCGCGACGGGTGTCCTGGTCGGCACGATCGCGTTCATCGCGATGTACACGTTCGTGTCTGGGGGAACAGGTTCAGCGCCATCGGCGGATGGCGATCCAGGCGTGCCCGAGGTGGCGCAGACGGCGGAAAGCCAGGCGGCGTCGACGGCCCCGGCCGGCCAGTCCGGCGTGCCCGAGCCGAAGGCGGCCACGGCCGCCACGCCGAGCCCCGCGGCGTCGCGGCATCGGGAGACGGTGGACGACCTGATCCGGGCCTACAACCTGATCGCCGACGGATACTCCCGCATTCGCGACACCCATTCGATCGCCGCGGGCCGCGCCCTGGTTGCGCGGGGCGCCGTGCAACTTCGGGCCTCGGCCCATCGCGGGAAATCCCTGCCGGCACTCGCCGTGGCCGAGCGCAAGGGCCTGATCCGGCAGACCGGCCCGTCGCTCCTCCAGGCGATCGACCGGGTGCTGAACGAACTGCGACGGCTCAGGTCGACCGATGGGATTCGCTCGGACTTCGACCGGCTGATCGATGCCTATACCCGCAGCCGGCAGCAGATTCAGCGCGAGCTCGACTCCGCTTGACTCGGGGTGCGAGCCTCGGCTGGGCGTCCCGCCGGGCGGCTTGTTCTTCATGCCCTTGCGGGCGCTTGACATTCGACCGCCATCGGGTATCCTGGGACTTTCGCCCCGGGTTGGTATGTTGCTGCGCGCCATGCTGGTTTTGCCCGGGGGCACACCCGGTTGTGACGAACCGACCGAACTGAATGATCTCGGCCGGGACGCCCGCGCGTCGTGCCGCCGGGAGTTATGGGCCGGCGGCGGGTCGGATCCGATCGATCGCGACAGGTCCCGGTACAGCTCGGGTCGCCTGGCCACGGCCCGGATCTCCGCAGGAAAAGGGAACGGAACGACGGATTTATGCCCACGATCAACCAGCTTGTCCGCAAGCCGCGCCGCCCGGTTCAGTACAAGACCAAGGCGCCGGTGCTGGAGGCCTCGCCGTTCAAGCGAGGCGTGTGCCTCCAGGTCAAGACGATGACCCCCAAGAAGCCCAACTCGGCACTCCGCAAGGTGGCGAGGGTCCGGCTCTCCAACGGCAAGGAGATCACCGCCTACATCGGCGGCGAGGGGCACAACCTCCAGGAGCACTCGATCGTCCTGGTGCGCGGCGGCCGCGTGCGCGACCTGCCGGGCGTCCGGTATCACATCGTCCGTGGCGTCCTCGACTGCCAGGGCGTGGCCGATCGCAAGCAGGCCCGGTCCAAGTACGGCGCCCCCCGCAAGAAGGCCGCCGCAGCGACCGGAGCCAAGAAGAAGTAATCCCCACCGGATGGATTGGAGATGGAATCGACGGGACCGCGCGGCCTCGCGCTGTCCCTCGCCCCCCCGATCGACGCAAAACCAGCCGGCATCGAGTGCTTTTCCCGAGAGATCGACAGACAGATATCAGGTAGGAGCGAGCGGCCTTCTCCGCCGGCCGCCACCCGAGGGACGAAAACCGCAATGGCTCGCAAGTTCACCGCCAGCAAGACCCATCTTCGCCCGGACCCCCGGTTCGGCTCGAAGCTGGCCGGCAAGTTCATCAACTGCGTCATGCACGACGGCAAGAAGAGCGTGGCGCAGCGGGTCTTCTACGATGCGATGGAACTGGTGCAGAAGCGCCTGCCCAGTGAGAACCCGATCGACGTGTTCACCCGCGCGGTCGAGAACGTCAAGCCGCTGATCGAGGTGCGGTCGAAGCGCGTCGGCGGTGCGACTTACCAGGTGCCGATGCAGGTCAACAAGACCCGCCAGCAAACCCTGTCGATCCGCTGGATCCTCATGGCGGCCCGCGAGAAGAAGGGCCGGCCGATGGCCGTCAAGCTGGCCGACGAGCTGGTCGCCGCCTACAACCGCGAGGGCACCGCGATCACCCGTCGCGAGAACGTCCACCGCATGGCCGATGCCAACAAGGCGTTCGCGCACTTCGCGTGGTGAGTTGACCTGAGCGGAACAGGCTGAGACGACAGGGGGACAGGCACCTCGAAAACTCGGAGCCAGTCCCCTTTCCATCTCAGCTTCGAGAGCCCATCCGCCTCATCGCGCGATCGCTGGAACCGCGCGGTAAGGCGGCCCCACCGAGGGGGTGGCGCCCGGCGATGCCGCAGGACCCGCTGAATGTCCTCTGGGTGGAACCGACGTTCCCCGGGCGCCTGGGCGCCGCGGCCGACTGGCTGGTCCGGCGCCGGGGGTATCGGGCGTGGTTCTACTGCCACACCCTCGAACCCCGGGCCCACTGGCCGGCGTCGGTCGGACGCGGTCTGGAGGTCCAGGTCTTCGGCGTCGGCGGAGTCGCCCGCGAGACGGCCGTCGGCTGGTCGCGGGCGCTCGAGCGCAGCCTCTGCTACGCCTACGGCTGCTGGGAGGTCCTCGAGCAGAAGCGACCCCGACCGATTGACCTGATCGTGGGGCGATCCGCGGGGCTGGGCTCGTCGCTGTTTGCTCCCGTCTATGACCGCGCCCCGCCGGTCGTCCAGTTCGTGGATTACTACTTTCACGGTCGCGCCAACGACCTCGCCGACGAGGCCGGGCCCGAGACACCGCCGGCGTATTTTCACTGGCGGCGGTCAACCACCGCGATCGAATTGCTCGACCTCGAGCAGGCGGCGCTGGGGTGGGTTCCGACCGAATGGCAGCGGGGCCTGTTTCCGGCCGAGTACCGCGATGACCTGCTCGTCCTGCACGACGGGGTCGACACGTCCCGGTTTGCACGGCTTGAGCGGGACGGATCCCCGAGGCCGGCCCGATCGATCGCCGGGCGGGCCATCCCCGCCTCGGCCCGGGTCGTCACCTTCGTGGCCCGTTCGCTCGACCGACTGCGGGGCTTCGACCGGTTCCTGACGCTGGCCGAGGAATTGCTGCGAGCCCGGACCGATGTCGTGGTCGTCGTCACGGGCGACCCGATCGTCCGCCGTGGGCTCGACGTGGCGTTCCACAACAAGGATTACCTGGGGCACCTGACCGCCGCCCGGCCTCCGGTTGACCCGAAGCGCCTGTGGTTCCTGGGCGCCGTGCCGCCGTCGACCGTGGCCGATTTGCTGGCCGCCAGCGACCTGCACGTCGCGCCCGGGCGAGTCTATCCGGTCGCGCGATCGACGCTCGAGGCAATGGCCGCCGGGTGCGTCGTGCTGGCCTCGGACAGTGCGCCGCATCGCGAGGTGATCGAGCACGGCCAGACCGGCCTGCTGGCGGATCCGGCCGATGCCGACGGACTGTTGCGCCAGGCGCTGGCGGTGCTCGACGACCCGGCCGGGCACCGGCCGCTGGGAATCGCCGCCACCGCGCGCGTGCGCCAGTCGTACAGCCAGGACGCGTGCCTGCCCCGGCTGGCGGAGACCTTCAACCGCCTGGCGCTGCCCGGCTCGGGCGGAGGAAGGCCATGAACGTGCTGTTCCTCCATGACGCGTTCCCCGCGCAGTTCGGCCGGCTGGGCCAGGAGCTGGCCACGCGGCACGGGTGGAAATGCACGTTCATCGTGCAAAGCCTTTCAAGCTGCCCGACACCGACCCCGGAGATGCTCCAGGCCGTCGAGATCATTCAGGCGCCGATGACCGCCGAGCACCGCACCGGCGAGGGCATCCCCTGGCCGCAGATCTACGGCCAGTTCCTCGACCAGTGCCGGTCGGTCTACGAGATCATCAAGGCGCGTCCACAGCTCAGGCCCGACCTGGTCGTCGCCCACGGAGGCCGGGGCGCACCAACGCTGTTTCTCCGCGACGTGGTGGATTGTCCGATCATCAATTACTGTGAATACTTCTTCGCCACCAGCCACCGCGATATCTCGTACCGGATCGACCTGCCGCCGGCCGAGCCGGCGCCGTTTTTCCCGCGGTGCATCAACGCGCCGACCCTGGCCTCGCTGGTCGACTGCGACGCCGGGTACTCAGCGACCGAGTGGCAGCGGTCGTCATTCCCGGCGCGGTTCCACCCCAGGATCGAGGTGCATTTCGACGGGATCGAGACGAGTCTCTATCGGCCCGGTCCCGCACCTCGCACGATCGGCGAGAAATCGATCCCCGAAGGCACGCGGGTGGTGACGTTTGTCTCGCGCGGGCTGGAATCGATCCGCGGCTTCGACCTGTTCATGAGGGCCGCCGACCGGATCGCCCGGGTGCGGAGCGACGTGCTGTTCGTGGTGGTCGGCGGCGAGGAAATTCACTACGGCTGGGACAAGCTGCACACCGGCGCGCCGAGCTTCAAGCAGTGGGCCCTGTCGCGCGGCGAGTTTGACCTGTCGAGATTCATCTTCCTGGGCCGCGTGCTCCCCGAGAAGCTCGCCGAGATCCTGCGGATCAGCGACCTGCACATTTATCTGACCGCGCCGTTTGTGCTGTCGTGGTCGATGCTCAATGCGATGTCCAGCGGCTGCGTGGTGCTGGGCTCGGACGTCCCGCCGGTGCGCGAGGTCCTGCGACCCGGCGAGAACGGCCTGGTTGCCCCGCTGTTCGACGTCGAGGTCCTGACGGAGAGGGCGCTGGCCGTCCTGGACGATCCGGCGGCGTATGCACCGCTCGGGCTCGCCGCGCGGCGGACGATCGAGGAATCGTACAGCCTGGAGGTTTGCATCCCGCCGCTGAGGGACTTCTTCGAGCGGGTCGCGGCTCGCCGGAAGTCGCGATGACCGCTCCTCCATCCCTCCGGACGGAGCGTCTGCTGCTCCGCGACTGGCGCGAGTCCGACCGTGAGCCGTTCGCGGCGATGAGCGCGGATCCCGAGGTGATGGCGTTCTTCCCGCGGCCGCTCGAGCGAGCCGAGAGCGACGCGGCCGTCGTGCGAATCCGCGGGCACCTGGCGAGCCACGGCTTCGGCCTGTGGGCGGTCGAGGCGCCGGGGGTGGCCGAGTTCATCGGCTTCGTCGGTCTGGCGATCCCGCGGTTCGAGGCGCCTTTCACGCCGTGCGTCGAGATCGGCTGGCGGCTCGCCCGCGCGTACTGGGGCCGCGGGTATGCCACCGAGGCCGCGCGTACCGTGCTGGATTTCGGCTTCCGCGAGCGCGGGCTGGACGAGATTGTCTCGTTCACCGCCGTGGGAAATGTCCGCTCGCGGGCCGTGATGGAACGGATCGGCATGACCCGCTCGCCCGGTGATGACTTCGACCACCCCGCGCTGCCCGAAGGGCATCCGCTGCGGCGGCATGTCCTGTATCGCGTGCGGAAGGTGGGGACTACATCCTGAGCATCGCCTCGACCTGCTTCTCCAGCTTATCGGTCCCACCGTCCCAGCGGAGGATGCCCTGGCGGTCGATGAGCAGCAGGCGCGGCAGGTCGTGGATGCCGGATGCGTCCTGCCAGAGGGTGTAAGTGCGATCGTCGGCCGGTACGTACACCTCGGGCCACGGCAGGCCCAGCCGCTTGACCAGTTCGTCGGTTTGCGCGGGATGGCGGTCGAAGTTGACGCCGATGACCTCGAGGCCGGCATCGTGCCGGCGCTGGTAGAGGGCCTTGAGCCCTGGCATCCTGGTCATGCAAGGCGAGCACCAGCCGGCCCAGCAGTCGATGAGAACGACCTTGCCCTTGAGATCAGCGGAGCGGACGGCGCGACCCGCGGTGTCCTTGAGCGCGAACGGATACGGCTTGCCAACCTCGGGCCACGGCAGGACGTCGATCCGGGAATCGCGGGCCTCCTGCATGGCGGTTTTCGAGGCCGCCGCGCGGGCGGCTCGTTTTCCCTCGGGCGTGACCACCTCGATGCCCAGTGCCTTCACGCGCTGGGCGGGCAGCACGGCGGGATCGAGGCGGAATTCGCCGTGGCCCAGCACGACGTCGCGGAACGAGGCGGAGGTACTCCAGCCGCCTCCTTCAGTGAGGTTGAAGGCGTATCGCTTTTTATCGGCATCGAACGCGACCGGGCGGTACTCGGCATCGGGTTCCCCGTCGATCAGCCGGGCCATGCTGGCCACGCTCACCCGCATCGCCCCATCGTCCGGCGCTCCGACGATGATGTTGAGGCTACCGCTGGCCATCGATGTCGGCAGGCCGCCGCGTTCGTGCGGCGAGACGGCCCAGTAGCACCCCTCGGCATTCGGGAACCTGGGCGATAGCTTCGTCGGCGTCCGGCTCTCGCGGCGCAGGACTTGACGGATCGCGCTCCCAGGCGCCCTGGGCTCGAGATTCTTCGGACGCTCGTGGTCATAGCAGATGGTCAGCGTATCGCCCTCGAGCTTGTAAAGACCCTTGAGATCGAGGCCGATGTTCAGCGACCGAAGGTCGATCGTGGCAGGTTTTCGATCGGGATTCAGGGAGTAGCGATAGGTCCATCCCACGAACACGCCGTCGGACTCGGTGATCGTGTCGCGGTCGATCGACCACGTCATCTTCTGCTTCCTCGGCGGCGCGGGGATACCGTTGACGGTCTCCTGGACGTCGACCTCGGTGGTCCAGGTGCCCTTGAGCTGGAGCATCGCGCGACGGACTGCCTCGCGTGGGGCGGCCGGGGCCTGCGTCGGCACCTGAGGCGCCGACGGCGGCGGCGGCGGCGACGGCGACCGACCGGCGATCGCCACTCCAAGGACCGTCACGAGCGTCACGACCGCGACCTTCGCCCCGATCGCCGTCCCGCCGCGTGCGGTGGCCTCGACCAGCGTCGCGACCCGGACAGAGGTCGATGCCGCGAGTGCGCGACCCATCAGGACGTCGGCCGCGGCGCGGACGGTCGCCTCGCCCATCGCAGCCGGGACGCGTGCCCTGGCCGGGGCGGCGAATGCTCCGATCGCGCCGACGGCCGACGGTGCCGCAATGCCGCGGCGCACGAGCCGCGACCGCAGCAGGTCGCGGGCTCGCGCCAGCCGGCCGCGGACCGTGCCGACCGGCCAGCCCAGCCGGGTCGCGGCAGCTTCGTGGGTCAATCCTTCAAGGTAGCAGAGCACCACCGGCGCTTGGTACTTCTCGGGCAGCCGGGTCAGCTCCTCGTCGATGAGCGATTCGAGATCCAGGCGCGCGGCCTGGTCGTCGTGGCCGGCGTCCGGCCGAATGCCCTGGCGCTCGATCCGGCGGCGGCGGGCCGATTCCACCCGAGCACGCGAGGCGACCCGATGGGCCACGCCGTGCAGCCACGAGGCGACCGACCCGCGCTCGCGGATCGATCCCGCCCGGCGCAGCAAGATCAGGAACGTCGCCTGGAACGCGTCCTCGGCGTCGTTCGGGTCGTCGAGCACCCGGCGGCAGACCCGCAGCACCATCGGCCCGTGCCGGTCCACCAGCGCGTGGAAGGCCAGCTCGGCCGCCTCGCGATGCCGGGCCGTGAATCGTTCGATCAACTGCCCGTCCGGCAGGTTGCCGACCACGCCCGAGTCGAAAAGTGCATCCAGCGAACGGGGAACGCTCAACGCCAGGCCCGCCATGAGTGGGACTCCCTTGCTCGCAAACACAGCCCCGCGGGGCCGAGGAACTCGTCAACACTGCTGGTAGTGCCGCGAGAGGGGGTCCGCCAATACAGGTTTTTCTGACACCCCGAATCGAGACTTTTTGCTGCGGGCGACCGGGCTCGAACCCGGCCAGACCGGATCGATCATCGCCGCCTGGGGGCGTCTCGTGATTGCATACCCCCCAAAAAGACACTCCTCGCCGACCACCACCTGGCCGGTCCCGGGCGAACCGGCGACGTCAGTCGCCGGGTCATCAGGCCGAGAGCAAAACACCCGGCGACTCACGTCGCCTGTTCGCCCAGCCCGAACGATCCGCCCCATGCCGGGCTCGAACCATGTGGTGTGCGGCGAGGAGTGTCCCCAAAAGTCATTTCCGAGATCCTGGCCCCAATGGCCCGCGCCGCGCGTGGCATCGGCCGCCTCACCAGCCGGTAAAACCATACTCGCGATTTTCGCGGTGGGGCGGGCGGTCGTGGCCGAGCATGCTGACACCGGCCTTGCCGCGATGCCAGCCCTCGAAGTTCGCCCCGGCCGAACCGGGGCGGTGGACAGTCGTCGAGCCAACCACCGTCGAACCGACGGGGAAACTGGATGTTGTTTCACGCCGGGCGCTGGATGAGGGCCGATTCACCCGGCGAACTGTCGGGGTCGGGGTCCGCAGAGCCCGATGAACGACCTTGGCCGCGGCGGCTGGTCGAGGGATGGCGTTGCCCCTCGGCGGCCACGGCCAGGTCTCGGCGGTTGTACCGGGACGGGCGATCCGGCCCGGCGGCATCGCGGTCCGGCCGCGATAGGTCGGTAGCCTGGGACCGATTCCCCCGATCGGTCCCGTCATCACGCCGCCCGGGAAGCCCGGCATGCCTGGAGCACCAGGGCCAACCGGCGGGTACGGCAGCCCGCCCATCATGGCCTCCAGGCCGATCGGTCGGTAACCCAGCCCGCCGCCCACAGGATACTGAGCCAGGGCTGGGACGGGCACAATCGCCACAATCGCCAGAATCGCCAGAAACTGGACCGCAGTCTGGAACAGCCGCCAGTTGGAGAGAGCGCAAGGATGCATCGCCGATCTCCTCGCCGCGAAGACAAATCGCTTGGAGAGTCCCGGCCACTACACTACAAAACCACCGTATTCTACGACGAAGGGGCAAAAATTGCAGCCCCCTATCGCGCCCCGCGCTCCTACGCTCGTGAGTTGCGTACGCCAGGATCGACCCTCAAGCAGGTCGATCGTGCATTCTTGCCCGACACTTTCGGCCCGTCAGGCAAGAAATGCCCAGGCGACTTTCCGACCGGCGTCATCCGTCGATCCCTCGATTGGTCCGACCGCAGGCTCGCGCTGGCCGCGTCTGTTCTTCACCAGAGCCCCATGGCCATCGCCGCCTGGACGGGCAGGAATTCCCAGCCGACACCGGGAACGAAGACCCAGACAGACTGACCGCCGAACATGAAGCCATTTCCGAAGCCGCCGCCGAGGCCAAAGCCTCCACCCAAGCCAAGGCCCCCACCGAGGCCAAAGCCACCACCCCAACCAAGGCCCCCGCCGAGGCCAAAGCCCGGTGCAAAGCCTACTCCCGTACCAAAGCCCAGGCCAAGGCCCGTACCAAAGCCCAGGCCAAGGCCCGTACCGAAGCCCAATCCTGAGCCGTAACCATAGCCGAGACCCGAACCGTAGTAGCCGTTATTGTAATTGGAACTATTGCCGTATCCATAGCCCTGTCGCTGATAGTCGCGGCCTTGGTCGCGATCGTGACGACGGTCGCCGCGGCCCGATCCCCAACCCTGGAAGCCGTAGCCATGACTACTGGCGCTTTGGCTGGACGATCGGTTGCCAGAACCGATACCCGCGTGACCCTTGGCGGTTGACCCGGTGTTGCCGTGAGCACTCCCGCTTCCCCAGCCAGCGAATTTCAAACCCGACGAGCCGGCTCTGCTCGCGGAGGTTGTGGTCTGCACGGCTGAACCGGCGCCGAGAGTGGATCCCGCGCCCCGTGGGGAGACAGACGATGCGGGCGACATCGCGAGGGCCGAAGTCATCCGCTGCGGGGATGCGGCGTTGGTCCCGGTGGACGGGGCCGTCACGACGCTCGGGTGCAGCCCGGCGGTCCGCGGCCCTCCCCCGACCGATGCGTTCGCTCTGGGAGTCCGGCCGACGGCATGCGAACCAGTGCCACGATGGGTCGGCCGTCTTCGTCCGACGCTCTGTCCCCGTACGGTCGCTCCAGCCCCCGAGTGCATCATGCCCGAGCCCGAGTGCATCATGCCCGAGCCCGAGTGCATCATGCCCGAGCCCGAGTGCATCATGCCCGAGCCCGAGTGCATCATGCCCGTCCCGTTCATCATCGGACCACCATGGAATCCCATGGCGCCGGCCCCTCCGATTCCCATATGGCCATAGGGCATGCCCATCCCGGCCCCTCCCATGCCCATCGGATGAACGCCCATGCCCATCGGATGAACGCCCATGCCCATCGGATGAACGCCCATGCCCATCGGATGAACGCCCATGCCCATCGGATGAACGCCCATGCCCATCGGATGAACGCCCATGCCCCCGCCCATGTGGCCGCCTCCGCCGTGGAATCCGCCACCGCCGTGGGCCAGGGCCGCGGCAGGTGGCAGGCTCGAGACCGCCAGTATTATCAGGACCAAGGCCGCGGCCGGGCGCGGCCGCGTCGTGAGGGTTCCGCTGGACTGCATCGCCGTCCTCCTGGGCGCGAGGGGTGATCGCTGGGAGAGCTCCGGCCGGAACGGCGGCCTTCGTTTCTACGACGCCTGGTCGCGAAAAGTTCCGTCGCGACCGACGCCCGGCGGGTTTCTCGGTGCACCACCCAGGGTGCAGGGCCGGTGGCAGGTGGATAGACTAACACATGTCCCCCGAAATCCTCAAAGAAAAACAACGATCCGCGACTGAGCTAGAAGTCCAGCGGAAAAGGGGAGGCGTATTACCCCGGCGAGAAAGATCCTCACGTAGGTCAGGCTTTCCAGCCTGACTCCGCCCGATCCGATCCGGGCCGGGCCGATCCGATCCGATCCGATCCGGG
>JAKAUH010000238.1 GCA_021818605.1 Planctomycetota bacterium | reverse complement strand
ACTGTTGCCCTCGAGAGGTCCCAGCCCGCCGCCGGCTTCAGGCCCACGCGCGGACGGCTCGGACATCATCGGCACCCCGATCGGCCACGATGCTCTCATGGCCGAGCTGGCGCACGAGATGATCCCCTACACGCCCGAGGAGCTGATCGCCCTGGCCCGCCACGAGCTGGCCTGGTGCGAGGGCGAGATGAAGCAGGCCGCGCGCGAGATGGGCCTGGGCGACGACTGGCACGCGGCGCTCGAGCGGGTGAAGAATCACCACGTCGCCCCCGGCGAGCAGCCGGCGATGATCCGCGAGCTGGCACTCGAGGCCATCGCCTACATGGACGCCAACAACCTGGTCACAATCCCGCCCCTCTGCCGCGAATCCTGGCGGATGACGATGATGTCGCCGGAAATGCAGCAGGTCAACCCGTTCTTCCTCGGCGGCGAGACCATCATCGTCTCGTACCCAACCAACACCATGCCGCACGATGCGAAAATGATGAGCATGCGCGGCAATAACCGGCATTTCGCCCGCGCGACCGTCCATCACGAGCTGATCCCCGGGCATCACCTTCAGGGCTACATGGCCTCGCGGCACCGGTCGTACCGCAGCCTCTTCCGCACGCCGTTCGCGGTCGAGGGCTGGGCCCTTTACTGGGAGCTGTTGCTCTGGGATCGCGGCTTTGCCCACTCGCCCGAGGACCGGGTCGGCATGCTGTTCTGGCGGATGCACCGCTCCGCCCGGATCATCTTCTCGCTGAGCTTCCACCTGGGCACAATGAGCCCGCGCGAGTGCATCGACCTCCTGGTGAACCAGGTCGGCCACGAGCGCGATAACGCCACCGCCGAGGTCCGGCGCTCGTTCAACGGATCGTACAGTCCGCTCTACCAGGCGGCGTACTTGCTCGGCGGGATGCAGCTTCGCGCGCTGCACCGCGAGCTGGTCGAATCCGGCAAGATGACCGAGCGTGCGTTCCACGACGCCGTGCTGCGCGAGAATGTCATCCCCATCGAGATGGTCCGGGTCGCGGTGACCGACCAGCCGGTCGGGCGCGACGACAAGGCCTCGTGGAAGTTCGCCGGCGAGAAGCCCGGCAGGGATGGAGACCGTCGATGAGCGACGCAAGGCGACGAGAGCCGATGGCGGCCGGAATCCTCGGCCGCTGCCTGATCCTGGGCACGATCGCGGCGTTGATGTTCAGCTCCCGCGGCGCGGCTGACAACTATCCCCGCCAGCCGGGCGTCGACGTGCTCCACTACACCTTCCGCATCACGCTGCGCGACGACGTCGACGAGATCGACGGAACCACCACGGTCGACGTCCGGTTCGTCCAGCCGGGGATCTCCCACTTCACGCTCGACCTGGCCTCGGCCGCGAAGGGCAAGGGGATGACGGTCTCGACCGTCACGGCGCAGGGCACACCCGCTACCTTCGAGCACGAGAACGATCGGCTGCGGATCACCCTCGAACCGGCACCGAAGGCGGGTGAGCGCAGGTCGTTCACCGTCGCGTACCACGGTATTCCCTCGGCCGGCCTGCGCATCGGCAAGAACCTGCACGGCGAACGAACGTTCTTCAGCGACAACTGGCCCGACCGGGCGCACCGATGGCTGCCGATGGTGGACCACCCGAGCGACAAGGCCACCAGCGAATTCCACGTCACGGCGCCTTCGCGATACCAGGTCGTCTCCAACGGCCTCTTGCAGGAAGAGACCGACCTGGGCGACGGACGCCGGCTCACGCACTGGAAGCAGTCCGTCCCGATCGCCACGTGGCTCAACGCGCTGGGCGTAGCGCAGTTCACCTCACACCACGCCGCGAGCGTGCGCGGGATCCCGCTGCAAAGCTGGGTATTCCGCCAGGACCGCGAGAAGGCCGTGCCGGCACACGAGGAGGCCGCGCGTCGCGTGCTGGAATTCTACATCGAGCACATCGGCCCGTTCCCTTATGAGAAGCTCGGCGGCGTGCAGGCCGCGGGCCTCGGCGGCGGAATGGAGCTGGCCAGCGCGATCTTCTACGGCGAGCGGAACATCCTCGGCCGAGGCGTTGATAGCCTGGTCGCGCACGAGGTCGCGCACCAGTGGTTTGGCGACGCCGTCACCGAGCGCGACTGGGACCACATCTGGCTGAGCGAGGGCTTCGCCACCTATTTTGCCCTGCTGTTCCTCGAAAACGACAAGGGACGAGACGCGTTCGTCGCCGGCCTGAAGCGCAGCCGCGAGATCGTGCTGGCGACCGAGAAGCGCAACCGTCACCTCGCGGTGATCCACGACAACCTCGCCGACACCCGGTACATCCTCAACCGCCTGGTCTATGAAAAGGGCGGCTGGTTTTTGCACATGCTCCGCGGCCATGTCGGCACCACGAAGTTCTGGGCTGGCATCCGCGAATACTACCGCCGGCATCGCGACGGGAATGTCTCCACCGACGATTTCCGCCGAGTGATGGAGGAAACCTCCGGCCAGGACTTCGGGCCGTTCTTCCACCAGTGGCTGAAACGCCCCAGCTCGCCCGAGATCGAGGGGCACTGGCACTACCTCCCCGACGACCATCGCGTCGTGATCGAGTTGAAGCAGGTTCAGCCCGGCGAGCCCTTCAGGCTGTCGATCCAGCTCGCGATCCTCGCCGACGGCAGCGATCGCCCTCGGATCGAAACGCTCGACCTGAACGAGCGGACCCAGCGGTTCGCGTTCTCCTGCGACAAGGCCCCCGCATCGGTCGTGCTCGACCCGGATTGCTGGGTCCTCATGAAAGCAACTTTTAGCCAGCGCCCGGCCGCACCCGCACAGCCCGCCCCGGCGTTCGCTCCAGCCCGGTAAGGGCCAGTTGACTTCGCGCCGGTTTCGCGCTAACATCGGACATCTGTCCCACAACTCCTGGTCGGGAGGTGTCCGATGCGGTGCCCGAGCCTATTTCTCACTTCGCTCTTCGCTCTGGTCGGCCTGTGTGCTCTGGGCGATGGCCCGACGCGCACGGTCTCGGCGGCCGATCAACCCGGCGGGCGCGCCACGATCTCGGGCAAGCTCGTGGATGGCTCGGCGGGACCGGTCGCGGGGGCTCGCATCGCGCTCTTTCGAATCGACCTGGTTGGTTCGCACTGGGGAGGCTACCGGCGGCTGGAGAAGCATGCTGACAGCGACGCGGCGGGCAAGTACCGAATCGACGGGCTGGAAGATGGTTATTACATGATCTCCGTCGAGAAGGACGGCCTTGCCCGGGCGCTGCACTCCGCGAACATCGAGGCGCACAAATCACAGCAGGTCGATATCGCCCTCCGGCCGCCGGCCTCGATCGTCATCCATGTGGCCGACCGCGACGGCAAGCCGGTCGCCGGGGCCCGGCTGCGCGAGCTGACCGCGCGCGGTGTGAACGGCCAGAACCGCATGCGACAACTCTGGCTCAGGGACGCTCGGCATTCCGAGACCCACCAGCGACGAGAAGGGCGAGCTGCGGCTGCCGCCGCTCCCGACGGGCGAGATGGTCAAGGCGACCATCGAGCATCCCCGGCTGGCGCCGGTCGATGCGCAGGAGATCGTGGTGGCGCCCGGCACCTCGACGCGGGTGACGATGCAACCGGGTGTCGCGCTCACGCTGCACGTTTCGACAGATCCGGCCTCGAGCCGCATCACAAGTGCGATCACCGATATTCGCCACGAGCCGCGGGGTGGGGCGTCGACAGTCATCGATTACGAGGTGGAGTTTGATGCGAAGGGCGTCGGCCATCTCGCCGTGGCGCCGGGCGACTACTCGTGGTTCCTCCTCTGGCATCCCGACTATTACATCACCCCTGTCTACTCGGCCAACCACATCAAGAAGGCCTGGCTCCGGATCGAGCCGGGCCGCAACCAGCACCTGCATCTCGACGTGAGGCGCAAGGTCAAGGCCCACGGCCGGGTCGTCGCGGCCGAGACGGGGAAACCGATATCCGGCATGTCGATCATGGGCGAGCTGGCCAATGGCACGCCGAAGGGCTGGGACGATGCGCCTGAGCCGTGGAGCTTCGCCGGCTGGGGCGAGACGAATCCGCACGGCGAATACACAATCGACCTGGCTTCCGGAAAGGCCCGGCTCACGTTCAACGGAGAGAAATACATCTCGGAGCAGGAGGAATATGAGGTCTCCGTCGCACCGGACGGCTCGACCGTCCTACCCGACATCCGGGTGCGCCCGCTGCCGAGGATCGAGGGCGTCGTGCAGAACCCGGACGGTACTCCAGCCGCGCGGGCCGTCGTCCGGCTGCGCGGCTTCAATCTGAGGGGCTTGCAGCCCGTTCTGACCGACTCCGCGGGTCGATTCGTCATCCAGCTCCAGTTCATGCCGACCGACCCGGCGACCGGCCGGCGCGCGCCGGTCCAGCGGATCGCGGCGTTCGATCCCCATCGCCCCCTGGCCGCCCGCGCCGAGGTTCGCCTCGACGGGCCGTCGAAGATCGTGCTCAAGCTCGAGCCGCACGAACCAGACTGGTTGCTCTCGCAGGCGTTTGGCGACCTGACCGAATGGGAACGCGGGATCGGGCCGCCCGAGCAGGCTGCGAAGGAAAAGGCGATCACCCTCCGCGGCCAGACCCCGCCCGAGCTCGACGTCGCCGGGTGGATCAACACGGACGGCCGGAAGTTGAAGCTCGCCGACCTGCGCGGCAAGTACGTGCTGCTCGACTTCTGGTTCGTCGGCTGCGGGCCGTGCCACGGCGATTTTCCGTCGGTCAGGCTGGTGCACGAGTTGTTCAAAGACCGCGGGGTCGTCGTCATCGGCGTGCACAACAATTCCAGCCCGCCCGAGGTCGTGAAGGAGCACGTCGCGAAGATCGGCCTGCCCTTCCCCGTGGCCGTCGATCATCCCGACGGCCGAACCATCGCCCGGTTCGAGAAGCACGGCATCCCTGATGGATATCCCGACTACGTGCTGATCTCGCCCGAGGGAAAGGTTCTCCTCGACGATCGAACGATCCCGTCTCCGGTGCTGCGGGCGTTCAAATTGGAGATTATCCGCAGCTTCCTGCTGGAGGCGGCGCCGAAGAAACCGTGACGGGGGGCCTAATTGCTCAGGGGAATACTGCGCACCGGCGCGACTCGAAATCGTGGCCTGCCACAACACGGAGAATCGCATCGGCGATCTTGGCCCCTCCGTGCGCGGAGGGCTCGATCTCGTTGGCGTAGTCGGAGACCTCCGAGCACACCGCTCGCAGGTCGATCGCAGGCAGGCCCTGGCGTCGGGCGTTGTTCAGGATCGCGTCGTTGTAATGGCTCAGGGCCGCGACCGCCGCGCGCTGGAAACCCTCGTCATCCGAGCACGGGTTGTAGATCGTGCAGACCACGAGCGGCAGGCCCCTGGCACCGAGCGCATCCAGCAACTGCCGATGCTTCCCTTCGAATTCGAGGCGGCTCTCGAGCATGACGCAAAGCGCCTCGGCGACCGTCTTCACCGGCTCCTGAAGGATTCGGATCTGCTCGAGAACATCGTTGCCGCCGACGCTCAGAGCCAGGTGACTGGCGTCGCCGGGAATACTGCTCACCTGCCCGCGCAGCACGTCGTCGATCACGCTGCCGTCGCGGGCCAGTAGCGTCGCGGCCCAGCCCTCGGGCAGCCGGCTACGAACCTGGTCGATCACCGCGGGACGTCCGCCCGGAACATAGCTGGCATTGTCGAGGATCGAGTCGCGCAGAAGCACGAGATGGCCGGCCATGACCTGAGATTCCCCCCATCGCCGCATCGTTCCGGCAGTCTCACACGATCCCGTCAAAATCCGGGTCCCAGGCCTTGCCTCGCCGCCACTTGCGGATCTGCTTGCGCATCGGACCCAGCAATCGGGCGGTCACCAGGAACGCGCCGCCGCTGATGAGGCCCGCGACGAGCCCGACGGCCAGGCTGACAAGAAGAACAAGTAGAGACTTCAGAAAACCATCGTTGAAGACGACCACCGGCAGCAAGACCAGGGTCGGGCCCGTCGTGAACAGCGGCCCGCAGATCAGTGACAGCAGGGCAAGCCGCCGGGCCTGATCCGCGCCCTCGGCCCGCTCCCGCGCCGCCGACCCGCTCAGCCCGCCGAAGGCTCCCTGCGCGACTCGGAGGAGATAGTATCCGCCGATCGCGATCATGGTGAGACTGAAGATGAGCGCGAAACCAAATCCGCCGACGGTCAGCAACTCCACGACGAATCGCCATGTCCCGACGGCTTCGACCTGAGGTGGCATCGATATGCTCCTTCCGATCCGGCCGGGCTCCGCATGCGTGGCCCCGGGCATCATTGTCCCCCAGATGCCGGAAGATTCCAACCGGGGTATTGACTTTATCGAAACCGGGATGCGAGTGCATGACCACCGTTTTCGTCTTCGCGCCCCTATGTCCTTGCGTGGCACCGTAAGCCGCATTACAAATAAGCGACATGCGGACAGCATCGGGAGGTCCGCCGTCGGCCGGGGGAAGGCCGCGCTGTCGTCGCCTTCTCGCACATTCACCCATCACCCGCGCGCCGTCGCGTCATGTTTCGGCGCCGCATTGAAGAAGCACGAGGTCGACCATGAGCAGCAGGAAACCCGACCCGGCGGTCGAGCTGGCGAAGAAGATGCTCGAGGTTTTCAACTCGCGTCACACCTACGAGAACCCCGAGCCGCCGAGCCTGCAACAGCTCGGCGAACTGGCCGATCCCGCCGCCTCGCCCGAGCTGATCCTGAAAGCCGCGACCAAGAAGGTTCTCACCGATCGGATCTCAATCGCCCGGATGGGGAAGAAGCCCGCGCTCAATGACGCGGTGTATCCGAAGGGGCAATTGCCGAAACCCGAAGACAGTCTGGCGCGGCGGATGATCTCGGTGCTCGAGGCCCAGCGACGGCTGGGCGCCATGGCCTATCCGCCGACCCTGCGGCGGCTCGCCGAGCTGAGCGAGACCCGCGGCCCCGAAAACCTCATTCGCAAGGCCGCGGCGGCTGGCGCGATGGGAGAGCGGACCATCGTCGTCGCTCGAAGCGGTAAGAACGCGATCCTCGATGCGCCCATTGTCTTCAAGGACGATCTCGAGCGCGACCTCCGCTCGCTAATGACCGGCCTGCTCCGATACGCGCTGGGTCCGGTCGTCAGCAAGACGAAGAAGGGCACGACCGAGACCACAGCATTCGCCCCGGCCGAGGTCATGAAGCGGTTCATCCCCGAGCTGCGTGAACGGGTCGAGCCATCCCTGGCCGATGGCATCGAGCGCCGCGAGTTGCCGGCCGAGGTCGGCTGGATCACGGTCAAGGGAAAGCCCCTGCTCTTCCTGACGGCGAACGTCCACATCGCCGCACCGCGGGCCGAGGCACGGGCAGGCACCCACGAGGTCCATGCCCATCAACCGGCCGCGGTTGGTCATCCCGGCCCGCTTCACCACCATCAACACCACCACGAGCATGATGGTCATCTCACCTCGTCGCACGACTTCGCCCGCGAGTTCCGCTCGGCTTTCGAGGCGCTCGACCGCCGCAACGGCTCGACCAACTTCGTCAAGATCGCCGACCTGCGCCAGGCGCTGTCGGAGTTCACCCGCGACGAGTTCGACGCCGGTCTGAGAGAGCTTCGGATGGACGGGACGTTCTCGCTCGACAGTCACGAGGGGCTGCACGGCTCGCTCAGCGAGGACGAGCGCGAGGCCGGCGTGCGCGAGGCGGGTTCGCTCCTGGTGTACGCATCGCGGAGGTAACCTCATGGCACCCGCTGTCCGGACCAGGACGACCGACGCCGCCCGGACGGCGGCGCCGGGACCGGGGCTCGACTGCTATCTGGCCGCCGTGCGCGACACCAACCCGTTCGCGGCCAACCGCGTCACCGAGCCGTCCGCCTACGACGTCGACGTCCCCGCAATCCATGGCGCGGCATTTGACAGGCTGGTGAAGCAGGCCGAGCGCGCCAGGGGCGCGCCGGCGGGCGTCGGCGTCGCGCTCCTGGGGGGCGCCGGCGTCGGCAAGAGCCACTTGCTGTCGCGGCTCTATCGCTGGGCCAACGAGACCACCCCCAGTGGCGATCCGCGCGCCTGCTACGTCTATCTGCACAACATCCTCGCCGACCCCGATCGCCTGCCGCGGTACGTGCTCAAGTACGTTGTCAGCCGGCTCACGCTGGGCGGCCGAGGGCCGCTCTACAGGACGCCGCTCTTCGGCTTTCTCGACCGGGCAATCCGGCACGCGTGCGACTCGATGCCACCCGGCGACGGCCACTCCTCCAGCGCCCTGGCGGCGTACCGCTCGTTCTTCGACGTCCCGCTCGAGGCGCGCGACGTCTATGAGGTCCTGTTCCAGTTCTACCGCCATGCCCGGCCCGAGAAGGCCGATGACGCCGCTCGCCGACGGATGGCCGTCGGGGCCGTCGCCTGGCTGTCGGGCGACGAGATCGACGACGACGTCGCCCAGTGGTGCGGCCTGAAGGTCGACGGCACCACGCCCGCCATGATCGCCGACGACGCGCAGGCCGAGCAGGTCATCATGGCCCTGGCCCGGATGGCCTCGGTGAGCGGTCAGCCCCTGATCCTCTGCGTCGACCAGGTGGATAACCTCGACTCCGAAAAACTCCGCTCGGTCGTGCAGTTCCTCCACGCCCTGCTCGATCATGCCTCAAACCTGCTGGTGATCACGTCAGGGGTCAAGCAAACGCTGCTCGATTATTGCCGCGAGGGCGTGATCGGCGAATCCACCTGGGACCGCATTGCCGAGCACCGGGTGGATGTCAACCGGATCACGCGCGCCGACGCCCGCATGATCCTCGAGGCGCGGCTGGAGCGGTTCCACGAGCCGTTCGTCGAGCTGGAGGAAGTCTGGCAGCGCGTGCACGAGGACTCGCTCTTTCCCCTCGGCCGCGACTGGCTCGACAAACGCCTGGCGGACGGCATCGACTTCCGCCCGCGCGATATCCTCACCTGGGCACGCGACGCGTGGGAAACGCAACAGACGCGCATGGGCGAGCTGGGGGCCGAGCGGTGGATGGCGGACTGGCCTGTCTCGAAAAGGCCCGACCCGCCACCTCAGCCACAGATCAACATCGAGGCCGCTATCGATTCCGCCGTCGCCCGCAAGATCGAGGAGCAGATCGCCCAGCACCGGCTGCACCCTGGCAGCCTGCCGCCCGACGCCGGCAACCTGGCCGGGCTGGTCGAGTCGCTGCTGGCCCATTGTGCCGGTGGCGGGCTACCCTACACGTTCCGCGGCATCGAACGGCCCGGGAGGAAACGAGGCAAGCTGCCGCCGTACGACCTGCTGGTGCGCGAGCACCGCGACCCCGACGGCCGCGAGGTGCGGACGGGCGTCTCGTTCATCACGAACGTCGGGCTCTCGGCCACCGCCTCGCTGCGGCGATTGCTCGAGGACGACTCGAAGCTCGACCATCGCATCCTCGTCACCGACCAGGAGCGCCGGCCGCTCAAGGTCGGTGCGCAGGGGCTGGAGTATTACCGAAAGCTGGAGGGACTCGGAGCCGGAAGGTTCGAGCATCTCAAGCTCGACTTCGAGCAATATGCCCGGCTCGACGCGCTTCAGGGCGTCGTCGGCATGGCGCGCTCGGGCGACCTGGAAATCGAGGCCCCGCGCGGGACGATCCGGCCCGTGACCGATGCCGAGGTCATCGCCTCGCACCACCGGCGGGACCGTTACCGAGATCACCCGCTGCTGCGGCCGTTATTGACCGAGGAGCCGGCGTCACAACCCCAGGCGTGCGCCTCTCCGCCATCGCTCGACGAGGACCGCGTCCGCCAGTACGTCATGGCCCAGCTCGCCTGGCGGATGGGTTCGACGGCCAATGCGCTGGCAAGGGGATTCATCGAGGAGCTGAGCGACCCCCGGCCGGCCGTCACCGAGGTCTGGTTACAGTTCAAAACGATCGCGGGCCGGATGCACGGCGAGGGGCTGTTGCACGCCACGCCGCACGACGACGACCTGTTCCTGCTGTTGAGGAAGTGACGGTCATGGCGCCGCCGACTTTCAGCGTCTCGGAGGTCCGCGTGGCATCCACCTGCCCGCGGGTCTCGTACTTCGACGCCGAGGCCACGCGGCGCAAGGGCCTCAAAACCCGCGCCATGACGCGGCTATGGAAATCCGGCGACGCCGACACCGCGTGCGGCAGCCTGTTCCATAACGCCGTCGAGGCATTCAACCGCCGGGCACTCGACGCGCCCGAGGTCCGCGCCGCGATCACGGGCGAGCCTGTGGCGAGAACAATCGAGCAAGGGCTGCGAGCGTTCCTCAACGCCAATTGCGTGAACCTCGATTCGCTTTCGCGCAAGCCCGCCCCTCAGCAGCAGGCCTTCATCCGCGCCGTCGAGATCTACATGCGCGAACTGGCCGATATCGTGGCCGATGCCAGGGCCCGCGGCCGGGCGCCTGAGGACATCATCGAGCACCTCTTCGGCGACCGTCGGCGCCGGGTTGATGTGACGTTCCAGGTCGGACCAGCGGGCGAGCCGGTGCGCGTTACCGGGACGCTCGACTACGTTTTTTACGACTGGCGGACGTCGCACCACCGCGTCATCGACTACAAGCTCACGCCGGCCGCCGAGCCGAGCAACGATCTGTTCCAGGTCGCGCTCTATGCCCTGATGCATAACGTCCAGCACCGCACGACGCCCGATGTCGGCGTGCTCTACCTGCACCCCGAGCGAAGAATGGTCGAGCTCTCGTGGGACGAGGTCCATGGCCAGCGGCACAAGCTGTTCGACCTGCTCGCCTCGCTCGCCGGCTGGGTGAACTACAACGAGACAACCGGCGAGGGATTGAAGCCGCCCGGCGAGCCGTCCTGCTGCCCGGCCTGCAAGTGGGACCGAAACGGCGAATGCCTCAGGCGGCTCGGCCCCAAACACGAGGGAATCCGTCTCAAGCACTGGACCAGCGGGATGCAATCCGCAGGCGGTTTCCAGCCCGCCGCCGAACCCACAGTTGGCGTGCAGGAACCGTCCGGGCCCGAGCCATCAAGGCCGTGGGCCAGCGAGGTCGCGGGCCAGTCCGGGACGGAGGACTCACCCCTCCTCGAAGCGGCCCTGCGCATCGGGACAGGCGAAATCAGCAGCGCACCCGTCGAGCTGCCGCTCGCCGCACTGCCGACGCACATCGCGGTAGTGGGCGCGGCGGGCAGCGGCAAGACCTGGATGGCGAAGATCCTCGCCGAGGAGGCCATCCGG
>JAKAUH010000570.1 GCA_021818605.1 Planctomycetota bacterium | reverse complement strand
GAAGTGTGTCTCGTGCAGGACGTTCCCGGCCGTCTTCTCATCGAGCGGCTTCGCCGTGAGATAGCCGGGTGCCTTCACCTGAACGGCCAGGATTCCGCCGCCCGGCAACCCGACGGCGCGGAAGCGGCCCTGCGCGTCGGTGCGGAACTCGACCTCGTCGCTGACGTTGTTGTTCAGGAACGACGCATCCGGGCATTCCTTGACGTGTGGGTTGTCGCGGAAGGGGAAGTACGTGACGACGGCCTTCACCGGCTTGCCTGTCGACCGGTTGACAATCTTCCCCTCGATCCAGACGCCCCGCCTGAGGGTGACGTCGACCGGAGTCTTCCCATCTGCGTTCGTGATCGTCCTGACCACCTTGATATATGGCCGATCCTCGACGGTGATGGTCAGGTAGTTTTCTCGCCCGCGCGGCTGGCTCGTGAGCCGGAATTGCCCGCGGGCGTCCGAGGTGAGCGGCCGGCTTCCCTCCGACCAGGTCATGACCCGCGCTCCGGCAATCGGCTGGCCGTTGTCGTGGTCGCGGATCGTGCCGCGAATCGTCTTCCCGGGCGCCACGGACGTCTCGAACCGCGCGGGCTGGAGCGTGATCCGCATCGGGCCATCGCTGGGCAGCGGCACCGGCCGGAATGTCCGATCGCTCGACGTGGCCGCGAACGCGATCGTCTGCTCGATCGCCGGGCCTTCCAGCGTGAGGAAGACCACGCGGTCCCGGCCGATGCCGTTCAGGCGGAAACGCCCGTCGGCGCCGGTCGTCACGGACGGGATCAGCCCCTTGTCACCCGGGCTGAACATGTTGCGCATGTCGGTCCAGAGCGACGCATTCTGGGCGCCGTCGTTCTTCCGCAGCCGTTCCAGTAACTCGGCCGGGAACTCGGCGACGGCCGCGACCCGGGCGGAGACGCCCCTGGCAGGACGGCCCTCGAGGTTGATGATCCGCCCCTCGACCGGCACGTCATCGGGCCGCAGGCGCAGTGTGATTGGCTCGTTCACTCGCTTCGCGTCAACGAGCTGCCAGTCCGGCCCCAGGCCCGGCGAGAACGCGACGATCGCCGAGAGGACGTTCGGACCCTCGGGACGATCGAGCGGCCGGTCGATTGCGCTCTTCGGGATGCGGACGTCGAACTCGCCATCAGGGCCGGCCGTTCCCAGTCGTTGCGGCTCGCCGGTCAGGCCGACCTGTGGGACGCTCAGGAACACCTGCGCTCCGCCCAGCGGCTTGCCGTCGGGATCAAGCACCCGGCCCCGAACGGCGACCGTCTCGCCCGGGTTCCCGTTGTCCTTACCCGAGGCGGGAGCCTTTCTGCCGTCCGTTCCGGGCTTCTTCATCATCTCGCCGCGCTGGGGTGCGCTGGCGGTTTGCAGGCCCGCGGCCAGTCCGAGGGAGACACCGGCGGCGGCGGCGACCAGGATCGAAGCCAGCGCCGCGGCGCGGGCCACGACTAGCTTTCGCGCGACCGCCCGCGACAGCCGCGCCGCGGCGGCCGGCACGACGCCCTCGACGGCCGCTCCCGCGAGTCCCAGCGAGCCGACGGCGCGGGCCGTGGTCTGAGCAAGCAACGCCGGGACCGGTTCGAGAGTTAGCCAGCGACCCGTCGATCCGGCCGCCGGCAGGAGCGCGGGATACGACACGCCGCGTTGTTCCAGCCGCTGTTTGATCCGCACCCGCGCCCGGGCCAGCCGCGAGAGCACCGTGCCCCGCGCGACCCCCAGCCGCTGCGCGGCGGCCTCGGCGCTCAGGCCCTCGAAGTAGTGCAACACGACCGGCTCGCGGAACCGCTCGGGCAGGCGGTCGACCTCGGCCAGCAGCACGGCATGATCGAGCGTGTCGGCGATCGTCGTCGCCGGGGATTCGTCGGAAGCTTCCGCCGGCCGGGTCGCGGCGAAGCGTTCCAGCAACTTCCGCCGCCGGGCGGATTCGACGCGTGCCCGGGCCGCAACCCGCCGCGCAATCCCAAGCAGCCACGAGCCGACCGACTCGCGCTTCTGGATCGTCCGGGCCTTGCTCGCCAGGACCAGGAACGTCGCCTGGAACGCGTCGTGGGCCTCGTCCTCGTCCGCCAGCTCGCGCCGGCAGACAGCCAGGACCAACGACCCGTGCCGGCTCAGAAGGGCCGCGAATGCCGCCTCCGACGCCGCCGGTTCGTCTCGCGCGAGGAACCGCTCCAGGAGCTGCGCGTCACTCAGCCCGCCCGCTGCTCCCAGGCTGAACAGCGTCGCCAGCCCTTCGGCCGTCCCACCACTCCATCTTGCCGTCGCCATCGTCGGATTCCTCCGAAAGATCCGGGAACCGCCAATCCGCCAACGTCAAGGAGTGCCGTCTCGACCCGGCGCGATTCCCGATCGTACGGAAGTTGAACGTGATCGGCCCGGTGAAATCGGTGAGGAAAGGACCGGAGCGGGCAGCGTGAGCTGGACATCTCACCGGCCGAGGCCGGTGGGAACCGTGCGGGGCCAGTCGCCCTGATAGGTCACATCGCGGGCACGCGCCTGGGTGGCGTCGGCGTAATGGAACAGGCCGAAGGCCCGGCGGTTGTTCGGCTCGAGGGCCCGCTCATAGATGGCCTGGCCGTTTAGCTCGAGAAGGACGCGGTCGCCCTTCATCTGCACGACCATCCGGTTCCACGCCTTTGGTTTCAGCGGCGGCGAGGCCGGTCCACGGCGGTTGGCGGGCTCGTCGGCGACGTTGTCGGCCGCCAGGCCGGATCGCTCGTAAGCCCCGTCGGTCAGGCGGTGAATCCGCACGCCCTCGGGCTCGACCAGGAACGCCAGCCGGTCGAGCGACGGGTGGACCATCGCCTTGCCGGGCTCGTAGTAGAACTCGTAGATGATCCGCCCGTCCTCGAGCATCGGCCGGTGGTAGCGCAGGACGCTCTCCTGCCGGGCGCCCGGGATGTCCTCAGCGAGTCGGCCGAAGACCTCGTCGCCCCGCTTCTCCCAGTCGGCGTTGTCGCCGCTGGTGGATTCGCCGTACTCGTCGGTCCGCCAGCCGGATAGATCGGGGAGCGCGCTGAGACTCAGTCGGTCGGGGATCTGCGGCGTTCCCGCGATCGCGATCTTCCGGGCCTCGCCCGACTGATCGGCCGGGCAGAGGATGGCCAGCCAGGGGTCGCAGTCATTCGGGATGGGGGCTTCGTGGACCTGCCGGCCGTTGATCGAGACGCGGAGCCGATTCGAGTCCACCGCCAGCCGGATGTCGTACCACTCGCCCAGGTTCTCCAGCGGTGGATTGATGCCGGCATTCGGCATCGGCCGGCCGATCTGGCCCCGCTCGAGGTTCTTGCCATCGGGCTTCATTCCGAACACCTGCCCGCCGTGGACGAGCCGGATTTCCCGGCCCGCCGGTGCGGTCAGCTCGCAATTGACCTCGAACTTGCCGCGCAGTGGGACGGGCAGATAGAGCATGTCGTCGGCGTGCCCCGGGACGTGCCGGACCGTACCATTCTTCCAAACCCAGCCCGGTCGCGGCGAGCCCTCGCCGCGCGATCGGGCGGTCGTCTGCGTGACCGGCCGCCAGGGCATGCCGCCCGGCTGAGCCAGGAAGCTATCCGACGGCTTCATCCCGATGATCGCGCCACCTGGCCCGGCCAGGTGGTCGCGCAGATGCCCGACCTGGGCCGCCCAGACCCGCGGTTTCGCTGTGGGCGACGCGTCTTCCTCGCCGCTCCTTCGGGCTCGGTCGGCGGCCAGGTCCGCCAGGGACAGGGCCGTCGCCCTCAACGAATCTCGCCCGATCGCCGCGCCGGCCGCGGCGAGCTCGGGCCAGCGCGCCCATTCCTCGACCTCGGGGGGGAGTTCCTTGATGGTGTTGTGGAGTGCGTCGATGGACTCGCCGGCCGCGGCGTCGTCGCCCCGCGCGGCGGCGACGAGGGCCAGCATCGCCAGCCGTCCGCGCCGCGAGGCCGCCATCGGGTCGTCGCCGTCGGTCTTGATGTCGCGCAGTGACTTCGCCAGTTCGTCGAGCCGGCCCAGCTCCTTCGCGGTCCTGACCAGCTCGATCGCGGGACTTCGCGGCTCGCCGCCGGGGTCGCCGGTCGAGGCCGGGAACGTGGGCGTGAAGTCACCTTCGAGGCGCACAAGCGGGTGATCGGGGCCAGGCAGCACCCAGGCGGCCAGGGCGTCGTGGCGCTTTACCGGGTCCAGATTCCGGGCCTGCTCGAGCACCTCGCCGGCCTGGAGGGCCAGCAGACGCTCGCCGATGATCGCGTGGGCGGCGTGGCGGGCCGATTCGCTGATGGCCGGGCCCGGCTCGACGGCAGCCAGGTCGGAGCGCAGCCGGTCGGGCACCAACGTCGGCCAGTTGCCCTTCAGCACCACGTTGCGAACCTGGGCCGAGGTCTGATCGCGGTAGTGGAACAGGCCGAACTGCCGGCCGAGGGTCGGCTCGAGTGCGCGCTCGAGGACGACTTGCCCGTTGAGCTCGATCGCCAGCTTGCCGCCCGAGATCGCGAGCTTCACGGCGTTCCACACGCCCGCCTTCAGTGGGAGCGCGGCGGGACCGCGCCGGCTCGCCGGGTCGTCGATCGCATTATCGGCCGGCAGGCCCGAGAGGTCGGGGCCGCCGGTGGTCATCCAGTGCAGCCGGACGCCGGCTGGCGCGATCAGGAACGCCAGGCGATCGATCGCGGGATGGACCATCACCTGCCCGGGCTGGTAAAGGAACTCATACGTGACGACGTCGCCATCCCCGAGCGGCCGGTGGTAGTAGAGCCGGCTCTGCTCGGCCTCGGCGACGCCGCTGAGCGATGTCGGGTCGTAGTAGTTCACGGCGGTCGGGTCGGGCAGCTTGCGGCGGCCGTGGATGATGCCGTCCTTCGCCGCCCAATCATATTCATCGACGTTGACGGTCGGCCGGGGCCGCTTCGCGCGGTTCGACCCGCGCGGTCGTCGGCGCTGGGCGCCTGCGGCAAGGGTGACATTGCCGTACGCATCGGTGACCTGGTCGGTCCGCCGGGACGGCTGCGATTCGGCGTAGAAGCTCGACACCCAGCCCTCCAGTCGATCGCCGTGGGTGAGCTGCACCTCGCGCGGGATGACCGGGTTGCCCGAGAGCCTGAGGTTTCGCCAGGCGGAGGTCCGCGTGACCTGGGTCGACAGGCCCAGCCAGGGGCTGGTCGGGCTGGGGTCGTCGTCCTCGTAAAAGAGGTGGCCGTTGACCAGGTAGCGGACCTTGCCGATCGCTGCCTGGATGGTCAGGCGGTTGAAGCCCTCGGCTCGCGAGAGCTTCCACGGGATCTCGATCGTCTCGCCCAGACCGACGGTGTACACCTTGCCCCCGGCGCTGGTGTGAGCCGGCAGGAAGCAGAGTCCGTCGTGAACGACAGCCGAGCTGGCTCCGGTGTCGACATAGGCGTCGACCGAAACCTCATAGGTCCCCGTGAGCGGCAAGTCGAACATGAGCAGGTCGGCGTCCGACCCGGCGGGATGGGCGACGTATCGCTCGCCCGCGGCCCAGACGGCCGGCGTGCCGTTGGTGGCCAGCTCGCTGCCCGGCCGGACGTCGGCCGCGTGCCAGGCTGTGGGCAACAGCGCGGCGGCGAGTCCCGGGCCGCCGGCCCGCCGCGCGGCGAACGCCGCCATGTCGGCGCGGAGGGCGGTGAGGACGGGATGGTTCGCGGTTTTCTGAGCCTGCTCGATCAGTGCGAGGGTCAACCGTCGGCCCAGCTCGGCGACGGTCCTGTCCGGCGACGCGAGCGCCGCGCGGGCCGCGAGGGCATCGTTCCAGGGGAACTTGACGAACGACTGCGCGCGAGTGCTGTTCGAACTGGTCGGGCTGCTGGCCCTCGCGCGGTCGCGGTCGCGCTCGCGGTTCTGCCTGATCAGCTCGGCCAGACGCGCCTCGAGCCGGGGCACGGTTGTATTGCCCCGGCCGCGATTCAACTCGATCACGATGTGCAGCGTCTCGGCGTTCTCGACCTTCTGCTCGGCCGCAGCGCGGGCCTCGTCGGCCAGCCTGTCCAGCGTGCCGGCCTGTCGCGCTGCGTCGATCAGGGCGGTGGTCGTGCTCAGGATCGAATCCTCGGCGGAACGCGATCCGGCGGGCGTTCCGACCGTCTTCTTCGCTCCATCGTGAGTGAAAACCTCGGGCGCGAGATTGCGGGCGCCGAGGGCCGCGAGAATCCGGACGGACCGGCGGTCCCTCGCCGGCATGGTCCAGTCGTGCAGGGCCCTGTAACGCTCGGCGGCGTGCGTGACGGCGAACCGACGTATCAGCCGCGCCAGGGCATCGGCGATCGGCGGATCTCCTGCCGAGTACGCCGGGGCATCGGCATAGCGCCCCAGGGCTGTCAGCGCGTCGGGCCAGAGCGATTCGCGGGCGTATTCCGACGCCACGCGCGCGAGGTGCTGCTTGCGGACGTAAAGCGAGTAGTCGCCGTTGTACCGGCTCGCGTTCTTCTCCATCGCCTCCGTGTAGGCATCGAGCCGCTTGCGGACGCCGGCCGCGTCGCCGAGCTTCGACTGCCGGCGCGCCAGCAGGATCAACAGCGAGCCCAGCGGCTCGGGCTGGTCGTTGGTCTCGAATCCCTTCGTGCAGCCGTCGAGAACGGCCAGGGCCGCGTTGGCGACTTCAGCCTGGGGGCGATCGAAGGCCGGCAGCGCGGCGTGACACGCCAGTTCGGCCGTGGTGCGCAGTGAGTCCTTTCCGAGGCGCTCGGCCAGCGTTCGGAGTGCGGCGATCGCGCCCCGGTCGTCGCCCGAGGCCAGTGCGAGCTGCGCCGTCAGGATCGTCGCGGGCAGCTCGGCGAGCGGCTGCCCCTTGCGGGCGTCGATCGCCTTCTTCAGTTCGTCGACCTTGCCCGCGCGGACCGCCCACGCGGCGAGCATCGCGCCGGCGCTGCGCATCCGGCGCAGGGCGCGGGGGTTGGGCGGCGGTGCGTACAGGAAGATCTCCGTCGGCCGACCAGGCGGCAGCACGGCCATCTTCAGGACATCGTAGACCCCCTGCGGCGCCGCGTGATGTTCTTCCCAGAGCCGCTCGAGCTCGACCAGGTTGGACAGGACCTTCGGCGCGACGGGATCGGTCGAGCCCTCGTCGATGCCGCGCTGGGCCAGCCGCATGGCGCGTGCCTCGGCGGCGGCGTTGGTCGGGACCACCGGCGGGCCGGCCTGGAGCGACTCGCGCACGGCGCGGAGGTTCAGCGCGGGCAGGTCGCGCTCGGCCGCCAGCCGGGCGATCTGCATGGCCTGCTCGAATCGGTCGAGCGTGAGGATCGGCAGTCCGCTCGCCGCGCCGGCCCGCGCGCGATTGGCCGCCGCGGCCCGGGCCTTCGGCGTGGCGGGCTGGGTCTTCGGCGCGGCCTGGTAGGCCACTTGCCGGACCGCCCGAACAGTGCCGGTCGCTGCCGTGCGGACCGGGACACGGGAACGTGGAACGGCACCGGGCGCGAGTGCCGCCGGGGTCGCCTCATCCGGCTTCGCAGGGCGTCGCTTCGGCGGCGAGACGACCGTCTCGAGCATCCGGGACCAGACGGCCTCGGCCTCGCGGCGGTCGCCGGCGATCAGGGCTCGCTCACCCTGCTCGCGGTACATCGCCATCAGCGTGATGTTGTCGGCCTGCCGGCGGGCGGCCTCGACGGCGCGGGCCTCCAGCCGGTCCGCGGCCTCGTGCAGTCTCCTTGACGACGGATCGCGCTGCCGGCAGGCGCGGGCGACCAGCCAGAGCGGAACCTGCTGCGCGGCCTGGGCGCGCTGCCGCGAGTTCGCTCGCGCCCCTGCCGGCAGGGGTTCCAGCCGGCCCTTCTCGACGAGCGCCTCCAACCGATGCAGGGCCGGGTCGATCCGCGATGGATCAGGCAGTCCGAGCGCCACGAGGGCCTCAGCGATCGCGAGCGAGAGGTCGTCGGGGTGATCCTTGCGCAGGGATTCGAGGGTCTTGGCCGTGGTTTCGAGCTGCCGGAGGCGCTCGGGCGCGACTGGCTCCTTGCCCGGCACGCCAATCGCCTCGGCCACCAGGCTGCGGACCCGGGCCCTCTCGAGTAGCCGGGGATGGACCAGCACCATCAGGTCCACGGCCTGCGCTGACTTTTTCGGCTGGCCCCGGCCTGACTCGGTAGTCGGCGCCGGCGCCGGCGTCGCGCCGGACTTGCTCGTCGCGACCAGGCGGTCGAGCGTCGCCCTGAGCTCGTCGCTCTTGAGCCCGTCGAGCGTCCGACTGATCCCCTCGCGGCAGCGGCGGGCGATCCTGTCTCGATCGCCGATCCAGTTGTCGGCAGAGACCGGGATCTCGCGGTTGATCGCCAGCGCCTGGCTGTAGGCCGCGACGGCGTCGGCGGCGAACCCCAGCTCCGCCAGCTTGTTCGCAACCTGCGACCAGCCCATCAGGTACATCTGCTGGAGATATTCCGCATTGTAGCCCTGGGTGTCATCGACGTTCCGGACCATGTCGACGAGGATCCGCCGCGCGTCCTCGGGGCGATCTTCTCTCATGTAGATCGTGACCAGCCGCTTCGCGCAGCCGCTGTCGAAGTCGAGCCGGTTGTAGGTGTCGGTGCAGGGCCGATAGACGCCGCACTCGTAGACCCGCATCGCCAGGTCGCGGGTGGCGGCGTGGTCCTCGAGCTCCGCGGCGATGGTGCCGTAGACGGTGGTCGTCAGCGGCTCGTCGCAAGTCTCGTCCAGGAAGCCGGCGATCAGCTCCTTTGTCCGGTCGAATCGGCCGAGCCGGCCGTCCACGAGCGCCCGGACAACCCGCCCGGCCTTCCAGTGCGGCATTGCCTTCTGCGCCGCGTCGACCTGGGCCGACAGCTCGTCGAGCCGTCCCTGCGCCGCGGCCAGGTCGAGGACCTTCGACATCACCGTCTTCATTCGTCCGTCGGAAGAATAGGAGAGGACATGGCCGAACGCCTCCCACTGCACTCCCGGCGCGAAGGTCTCGGGGCGCGGCACGATGGATTCGAGCGCATAGCGATAGACCTCGGGGTACTTCCAGATCGTGTCGCCGCGGATGTAGCCGAACACGTAATGGTGATATTCGGGGAAGCTGTCCCAGATCTTGCCCAGGAGCGGCATCGTGCGGTCACGGAGCTTGTCGTCGGCCAGGAATTCCTGCACGGCGTCGATGATGTAATAGGGATGGCCCAACTGGCGGAGGTCGAGGGTCTCGAACAGGGCGAGCAGGTCCTCGGATTTGCCCGCCTGCTTGAACGCGCCTGGGATTCGGTAGAATGTCCGCGAGAGGACCGATGGGTCCTTTTTGAGGATCGCCTTGTAGTGTTCGATCGCGGCGGCGGCCTGGCCGTCCTGCACGAGTTGCTCGG
Source organism: Planctomycetota bacterium (assembly GCA_021818605.1). Taxonomy (GTDB): domain Bacteria; phylum Planctomycetota; class Planctomycetia; order Isosphaerales; family Isosphaeraceae; genus JAKAUH01. The sequence goes on along the minus strand of JAKAUH010000570.1, from coordinate 1,901 downwards.
CGATCTGGAGCCGCATCGTGAGGTCGTCTGGCCGGAGCTTCACGATCGCGGCGAGCTCGGCCCGGGCGTCGTCGCGACGGTTGGCGGCCTTGTAGTAGTCGGCCAGGGTCTGATGGAGTTGCACCGAGTTCGGCGTCTTTTTGAGCTGCTCCTTCGCCCGGTCGATGAGCTGATTCAGCCGGCCGGAGCGCGAGAGGACGCCGATGGCGGCGAGGCGGGCGGCGTCGGGGTTGCTGGAGTTGTAGACGTTGGGATTGGTCTGCCGGACGCCAGTGGTCGAGTGGAGGATCTGCATGGCGACCTGCACGGCGATGTCCAGCTTCTCCTGGCGCTGGTACTGGAGCATCAGGCTGACGAGCGCCGCGGCCTTGTTGCCCGCGCGGCGGCGGGCGCGGCCGAGCATGGCCTCGGCCAGCTCGTGCAGGCCGAGCTGGTGCATCTGGCCCGAGAGCCGGACCTGGGTATTCGTGTCGAGGCGCAGGCCGAACAGCCGCTCGGCGGCCTTGTGGGCGCGCTCGAGGTTGCCCGTCAGCACGGCGACCCGCAGCGCCAGTTCCTCGCGCCGCCGCATCGTGGCATTGTCCATCGGCTGGACCGCATCGGCGGCCGCGAGCGCGTCGTCGGGCTCGCCCTGCTGCTCCAGCAGCTCGGCCAGCTCGATCCGCAGGCTCGACTCGGGCCGGGATGCCTGTGCGACCTTCGTGAACTCGGCGATCGCCTCGTCCTTCTCGTCGTTCCACAACAGGATGTAGCTGGCGCAGAGTCGCGGGTAGGCGGCGTCGGCCGGCGTCGAGGCCGATTCCGCCTGGCGGCGGAAGTGGTCGACCAGGTCGCTCACCACGTCGTGCCGCCGGTAGATCTCGAAGGCCGACCGCAGCACCTGGACGGCGGTCTCGTCGATGTATTCGTTGGGAAGCGGAAACGGGATGCGTACATATCGCGACGTCTTGCCGAACCAGACCTGGTACTGGGGCACGTAGCCGGGCCCGTACGAGGCAGACATCGCCCGGTTGGCCCGAGCGGCCGCGCCCGGGCTCTGATGCTCGAACCGGCGTCGGATCGTGGCCAGCTCGTGGTCGAGGATCCTCAGCATATCGTCATACGCCTTCCGCTCGGCGCAGGCGCCCATGCCCTCGGACAGGGCCAGTCCCGGCCCGGCGAAGTAGTACGAGCCCGTGTAGTAATACGAGGTCCGGCGCCCCGACTGGAGCCGTTCGAATCGGTCGACGAGCTGGCAGAGCCCGTCGGCGTCGCCACGGCGCGCGGCCAGCGTGAACGCTCCGGCGACCTGCGCGAACTGCTGCGAATTCGCCAGCGCATCGCGGTAGAACGCCTCCTCATCGGCGGTCCGCCTCGCCCGCTTCAGCTCGTCGGAGACGTTCTGGAGGATCTGCGCCTGGGCCAGCTCCGGACGACGGGTTCGCAGGGCATGGTAGCTGGCGAGAACGCGGTCGAGCTCCTCCTTCTCAAGCGGCGGCGCGCTGGTAAGGTCGTTACGGCCCGAGTAGTTGTAGTACCGCATCCCCAGGCCGAAGTGCCGGCCGCCGAGAGTATAAAGATACGCCCAGTGCGCCAGCGGATCGGTCGGCGCGGCGCGAATCAGGTCGCGGGCCGCGGTGAAGGCCCCCGCGTTGTCGAACCGCATCTCGCAGAGGTAGAACCAGTCCCACAGCGCGTGGACGTCGGCCGGCCTGCGCCCGGCGGCCTTGCGAAATGTCGCAATGACCTCCTTCGGCCGGCCGGGTCCTTTCTTATCAGCCAGGCTGACCAGCCAGCCGAGCGCGGCCATCCGGGCCTGACCGTAGTCCTGCGGCGCCCAGGCGCCGCCGCCCGTGGTGTTCAGCGTCGCGTAGTATCCGGCCGCCAGATGGCTGGCCGAGCGGATCTCGAACGCCGCGCCC